>JBNLCS010000487.1:0-3632 GCA_050303935.1 Bacteroidales bacterium | reverse complement strand
GAGGATAAAACCCAGTTTTTCACTTCTCTCCTCATCCGTATAGGTACTGATATCCTTTCCGTCAAGAAAAACGGTGCCTTCCACAGGGTCATACAACCTTGCCATTAAAGAAGCAGTTGTGGTTTTGCCACCTCCGGTAGGGCCCACCAGCGCATACGTTTTTCCTTTTTCCAGGTTTAGGTTTATATTATTGAGTACACTGGTCCCGTTTGGATAGTTAAATGACACATTTTGGAATGTAACTAATGAATTTATTTTTTTACGTTCACCAGCATCAGAATTTAATAGAATATTCGTATTGAGGGATAATATTTGCGATATTCGTTCCCAACCTGCCAGGGCAACCTGGAAATTAGCCCAGAGCATAGCTATTTGCCGTAACGGGTTATAGAAATATGTGACATAGGAAATATATCCAATTAAAAATCCTATAGTTAGTTCTCCCCTTGTTATTAAATAGATCCCAAAAATCAAAAGAATTAGCTGGCCAATATTAGCAGCGAAACTATAAACCGGCATGAAAAGGTTGTTTGCCAATCCGGCTTTAACGGCAGCTTTATAATTTTCTGTATTGGCTTCATTAAATTTTTTCCTGAAATAATCCCGCCTGTTAAATGCCATAATTACCTTAAAGTTGTTCAGGTTTTCCTGAACCTCGGCACTCAAATTACCCGTACTTTTTAGACTTTGTGAATTCGTACGTTTTACCCATGGTGATACCACCTTGTTAAAAACGTATAAGAATATAGCAGGTGACAAGGTGGCCAGTCCCAGTTTAATATTAAGTGTTAGTAAAAAGATACCTGAACCTACCATGGTAAACAAGTTGCTAACGAATTGCATTAATGATTGCGAGAAAAACTGGTTAAGCTTATCAGTATCATTGTTAATGCGGGAAATCAAGTCACCTGATTTGTTCTGGTAAAAAAAATCGACCGGAAGTTCCTGTAATTTGGAAAACAGTGAGTTTCGCAGGTTAAAAAGAACATTTTGGCCAACTGTTCCCATTAAAATTGTTTGCAAATATCTTGTAATAAAAGTTATAAGATAAATAGTAAGCAATAGTCCCGACATAATTAATACACCCTTGTATAATCCATTGGCTATGTAGGTGTCAATTGTTTTCGCAATAATATATGGACCAATTAGACTAAATGCCGCATTCAATACCATAACTAAAAAAGCTTTACGAAGCCGCGCTTTATCATCCACGGTATGTTTTAGCAATTCCTTTACTTTACGCAGGATATTGTTGCCATTTTCTTTTTGTGGGTTATTGCCCAAATTATAATTCATAGTGGCTCGTACTTAGTTGTGAATTATAAATCTGATTATATTCCGGGCTTATAGCTAACAATTCTTCGTGTTTTCCCTGGGCAACAATCTCTCCTTCCATAAGTAATATAATATGATCAAAATGTTTTACAGAGGCGATTTTTTGCGATACAGTCAACAGTGTTATATTGGGGTAATTATTCAACAAGTTACATTGTATTTTATTTTCTGTCTGCTTATCTACCCGGGCTGTGAAATCGTCAAGTAATAAAACAGATGGGTTCAATGCGAGTGCCCGTGCCAGCATGATCCGCTGTTTTTGGCCACCTGATAAACTAGTACCCCTTTCTGAAATAACTGTATCCAATTTATTTGGTAAGGAATTGATAAAATCTGACAGTTCCGCAGTCTCAATGGCCTTAAACATGTCTTCTTCAGCTATATTTTCTCCAAAAGCAATATTTTCCCTAAGGTTCAGGTTAAACAAAACACTATCCTGAAATACCGCTGCTACCTTGTTAAAAAATGCGTTGTATTCATAATCATTAATTGTTTTTCCATCAATTAAAACCAAACCGTTATCAGGTTTTATCAACCCGGTCACTAAATTAAGTAATTGGCTTTTGCCCGCTGCCGTTGGTCCTAATATGGCTGTTTGGCTTCCCGCTTCAATAGTAAATGAAACATCTTTTAATACTGGCTTTTCCTGATAATATAAAAAAACATTTTTCAATTCAATGTTTCCTTTTATATCAGTATGTGTACCCGCGTAAATTATATCGGGTTTTTCAAATATTGCCTTGATTCTTTTATATGAGGCGGAGGCCTGGGCTACCACATTACTCATAAAACCTATAATAATTATAGGAAATACAAGAATAGATATATAGCTGATGAAAGCAGCAAAATCGCCAAAAGTCATGTTCCCGTTAATAACAAATTTACCCCCCAGTGCCAAAACAACCAATATTGCAAGATTTGATGTAAACATGATAATAGGAATAAGAATGGCAAATAATTTTAGAATTGAAATACCTATATTTTTTGAATCAGTACTGGCATTTAAAAATTTATTGTATTCCAGTGCTTGTGTATTAAGCACCCTTATAATGGCTGCACCAATTATACTCTCACTTATTACCCTGTTTAACCAATCTATCACTTCTCTGCTGCGTGTATACAAAACCCTGACCTTTTTTAAAACAAAAGAGAATGAAATACCAATAACAGGTATAATTGCAATAACCGGCCAAGCTAAATGTGTATTTATTCTGAACAAAAGGATACAAGTTCCGATTATGATAAACACAGATGAAACAATGGAAACAATCGCGTGTGACACAAAATTTTTTATAGAGTCTATATCCGATGTCAGATTAGTAAGTAATTTGGCCGGATCGTTTTGCTGAACAAACATATAATCTTGCCTGGATATTTTATCGGCCAGCTTTGTCCGTAAATCTCTTGCCACCTTTTCTGAAGCAAAAATCTGTATGATGTTTTGAAAATAAGTAAAAATCAGAATTGCGAAAGCGATAATTAAAAAACTTTGAACCAGGTTATATTGATTATAATGACCAGCATTATCTGCATTAAATGAATCAATACCACGTTGAATAAGCAGGGGCACGATCAGGTTCGCGGCATTTCCAAGCAAGGTGACGATAATAAGGACCGTAACCATTCCTTTGTAAGGTTTTAGCAAACCTAATAATCCTGTTTGTTGTTGTTTTTTGTTATCCCTGCTTGTTCGTTTCACCATGTACACTAATTATAAAAGCGCAAAATTGTTCATAATATTTTAAAAAATATCGTTTTAACAGATTAATTATGATTTTTTCACTTTTATTGTGCCAGAAAAATCATCTTTTTCATCGTATTTAAATTGCGGGTGGTTGCATTAACATCCAATATTTTTTCAATAAAATTATTCGTAAACGTGGTTTTGCTAAAACCTCTTTTGCAATGAATATAAGCTGTTTTCTGCATAACTATAATCTTATCTGTTGGATCGGTTGTATTTAAAAGATTTTCTATGTTTTTACTTTCAGGCACCTTATCCAATAAAGAAAAATATATCATTTCGTTATCACCAAGTTCATTGAAGTCAAAAGGGCAATTGTCCACTACATTTTTAATTTTATTCAGGGTTAAAACCATAACATGAACATGAAACCCAAAATTTTTCTTTATACAGCTTTGTATTTCTTCCTCGATTTTTAATTGGTCTTTTTTTGAAGATTCGAAAAGAATATTGCCACTTTGGATATATGTTTTAACATTATTAAACCCATTTTCAGCCAACAGTTTTCTTAATTCGGCCATTTTAATAATTTTCTGACCGCTCACGTTTATTC
>JBNLCS010000486.1:0-7200 GCA_050303935.1 Bacteroidales bacterium | reverse complement strand
TGGTGAAAGTTGGGAAATATCAGGGGTTCCCGGGGATGTGTCAGTTGTTACAAATGGATGGCTGGCTAATAACACGCTGGAAGAAATAATTGAGATTTATATGGGTGACCTAGTAGGAGAGAAGGTTTTTGAAAAGTTTGGTATGACCTTTCCTTTATTGATAAAGTTTATAGACGCCAATGCTGATTTGTCAATACAAGTACACCCGGATGATAAGGTGGCCAAAGAACGTCATAGCTCGTTTGGAAAAACTGAGATGTGGTATATTGTTGAGGCTGGTGATGATGCCAGGTTGGTACTTGGATTTAATGCGGATATGAACAAGGAAAAATATCTTGATCATTTAAATAAGGGTTCCCTTGAAGAAATAATGAACAATGTTACCATAAACCAAGGGGAAATATATTTTATTCCTGCCGGAAGGGTACATGCTATTGGAGCTGGTGCTCTGATTGCTGAAATACAACAGACCAGTGATATTACTTATAGGATTTATGATTATAAAAGAAAAGACAAAGATGGCAATGAAAGGGAGCTGCATACAGATATGGCCCTCGATGTAATTGATTTTACATATCACGATAACTATAAAACAGCGTATCAACCAGTATTGAACAAGACAGTTGAAACTGTTGAATGTAATTACTTTAAAACCAACGTTGTTTTATTGGATTCAGAAACAAACAAAGATTATAACCTGATTGACTCTTTTATTATTTATATGTGTGTGGAAGGGGAGGTGGAAATTATTTCTGAAGGAGAAAATGTTTTGGTTAAAAAAGGTGAAACTGTTCTAATTCCGGCTGACTTGAATCAAATAACATTGAAACCCATGATGAAGTCAAAGTTGCTGGAAATCTATATAAAAAATTGAGATATTTTTGACATAGAGTTACCAAAGTTTTTATTTTTCTATTTTTGAATATTTAAACAGATGTTAATATTGAACTTTATCTTACTTATTTAATAGTTACCGGGACTCAAAGGCTCAAAGATGCACCAGGATTATTTTCGCCCGATACCTTTTGAATTTGACAAAACAGCAAATCGTATAGTTGATCCTGCCTTTTACAACACTCAAAATTTGGGCACGGATTGTTTGAAAAAGTATATGAAGTTTATTTTGACATGAAATAGTAAAACGAATTAATAATTCTCATTTTGAAATAGATTTTTAAAGTAAAATAATTTAGGCTATGCCATTAAAGAATATAAGTTTTGTTACCAGTAAACCAGATGTAAACGAATGTCCAAAAAGTACGTTGCCTGAATATGCATTTGTTGGCAGGTCAAATGTGGGAAAGTCGTCTTTAATAAACATGCTTGCCAATAACAATAAATTGGCAAAAACATCATCAATGCCGGGAAAAACAAGGCTTATCAATTATTTTATTGTAGATGGTACCTGGCATCTTGTAGACTTACCTGGCTATGGATATGCAAAAATATCTAAAAAGGAACGAGAAAAAATCAGTAAGATCATAAACAGGTACATTTTAAACAGGAAGCAATTGATATGTTTATTTGTATTAATTGATATCAGGCACGAAGCGTTGCCCAATGATCTTGAGTTTATGAAATGGCTTGGTATCAATGGTGTCCCTTTTGTAATTATTTTTACAAAAAGTGATAAATTAGATAACCGCAATATTTCACAAATGGTTGAAAATTATATAGTAAGGCTCAAAGAAGACTGGGAAAACACACCTGACTATATTATTACATCTTCTGAGAATGGAAGGGGAAAAGAAGAAATTCTTTCATACATTATGAACATAAATGCAACATTGAAATCGTAAAAGTCAGTAATACGTCATCTTTAGTTGGAAGGTGCGTTTTCAAATTCGAATAACTTTTCCACTAGTTTTGAATTAATATAACGGCTATTGTTCTGTTAGTTAGTTTGTTAAATTTATTGTCTTTAAATTGTTAATTAAAGGTTCATATCTTTTTTTATTACTTGAATATAATATTGGCTTCATATTACTTAACTTTACCCCGAATTTGGTAACCATTAATTGATAAGATGAACGGAGCTCCCATTAAAATTTTTTCAGGATCACAATCAGTTTATATTGCAGATAAAATAGCCAAAAGCTTTGGTACAGAGCTGGGTAAAATTCAAATGGTGAGGTTCAGCGATGGTGAGTTTCAGCCCTATTTCCAGGAGTCGGTTCGCGGCCATGTTGTGTTTATTATCCAGTCAACGTTCCCACCTACCGATAATTTAATGGAGTTGTTACTGCTAATTGATGCAGCCAGAAGGGCCTCTGCTTACAAAATTGTTGCAGTAATGCCTTATTTCGGTTTTGCCAGACAAGACCGGAAAGACAGGCCCAGGACTTCAATAGGGGCTAAAGTGGTGGCCAATATGTTGCAATCGGTTGGGTTGGACAGGTTATTGACGATGGACGTACATGCCGATCAAATCCAAGGGTTTTTTGACTTACCCGTTGACCATTTGTATGCTTCCTATGTTTTTGTGCCTTACCTGAAGGGCCTGAACCTTGAGAACACGGTAATAGCTGCCCCTGATATGGGAGGGTCGAAAAGGGCAAATGCGTATTCAAAGTTTTTAAACGTACCCATGGCCATGTGTTATAAAGTGCGTAAAAAAGCCAATGTTGTGGAAGAAATAAGGGTAATTGGTGATGTAAAAGATAAGGATGTAGTAATTATTGACGATATGATAGACACCGCGGGTACTGTTACTATTGCTGCCGATGTAATGACCGATATGGGCGCACGCAGCGTTCGGGTAATGGCATCGCACCCGGTATTGTCAGGACCGGCTTACGGGTTAATTGAAAATTCTTCAATTACTGAATTGGTAGTTACTGATTCCATACCGTTGAAAAAGAAAAGTTCTAAAATTAAGGTATTATCAGTTGCCGACCTGTTTGCCGAAATAATTACCAAAGTTTATACACATCAATCTATTAGTACGCATTATTTGATTTAAGGATTGGTTACAGTTATTTTGAAATTGTATTAAACATTTAAAGGTTTAAATTGTATACGATAGTATAATTTTACCATCATGTCAGTATCATTCAAAATAAAAACAGATTTCCCAGTTTCGTCAAAACAGGTTTATAATCACTGGCTTAATGGCGACAAACATGCACAAATGACAGGAGGTGATGCAAAATGTGACGATATTGAAGGCAGTGAATTTGAAGCGTGGAATGGTTATATCACAGGCAGGAACCTTACATTGGAACCATTTTCAAGAATTGTACAGCGATGGAGGACAACTGAATTTGATGATGATGATCACGATTCTGTGGTTGAAATAGAATTAAATGATACGAACAACGGATGCGAATTCACATTAACTCATAGCCAAATACCCGAAGGACAACCTGATTACAAACAAGGTTGGCAGGAACATTACTTTGAACCCATGTTGAAATATTTTGCATTGCTTTAATTTAACTTTTAAAGATGGAGTATAAAAATATCCTGGTTATCGGGGCTCATGGAAAAGTTGGTAAACGAATTGTAACGTATCTTTCTCAATATGGTTATAATGTGTATGCCATGATACGGGAAGAAGTGCAAAAAGATGAAATGGAACAGTTGGGGGCCATTGCTGTATTGGCAGACCTGGAAAAAGATTTTAAGCATGTTTATAAAAATATGGATGCCATTATATTTACGGCAGGGAGCGGGTCAAAAACAGGGCCTGATAAAACCATTACTGTTGACAGGGATGGGGCGTTGAAAAGTATAGAATTAGCAGAATCATATGGTATAAGCCGATATATCATGGTTAGTGCCCAGGGGGCAAGGGAGCCTGAAGTTCCTTCAAAAATTCAGCATTATTACCAGGCAAAGTCAATAGCAGACAACCGTTTACAGGTTTCGGGTTTAAAATACACCATTTTCAGGCCAGGCCGTTTGCTTGATGACGAAGGAAATAGAAAAATCACAATTTCTTTAAACCACTTGGAACGTGGCCTAACCTCCCGGGACAACCTTGCCAGAAGTATTGTTGAAACGATTAATAATAAAGCAACATTTGGAAAAACAATTGAACTGCTTGAAGGAGATACAGAACTTGTAAAGGCTTTTGAGGAAATAGGATCAGGAAGATAAGTGAAAGGTGAACTGTAAAAAGTGAAACAAAACTGTTCACTTTCTACCATACTGTTAAAATTATTGAATAAACAGGAGCCTCAGCTATTTTACAAACTCACCCATAAACAATTGCTTATCATTTTTTACCTGAATAATATACTTTCCTGTTGGCAGATGTTCTGTTTGTATAGTTAAGCTATGTTTTCCATAAACCAATGTCTCGTTTTGTTGATGTACAACCTTTCCTTCCGTGTTAAAAATCAGTAATTTTACATTTCCATAATGTTCAAGAAAGAAATCCAGGTTTACATGTGTTGTAGCCGGGTTGGGATATACCTTTAATTTTCCGGCAGCTTCAAGTTTCCTGAAATTCCGGTCACCTTCTATATTCGTAACCAAAGGTAATCTTTGGTCAAGCCATGCGTCAAAACCTGTTGCGGCCAATGCTTCATCACTGGCCCCAAACCAATCCTGAACAACAGATGTGTATATTTGCCGGTAATCTACATTATATTTCAGGTTACCGTGTACCAGGTCGTCTTCTCCCAATCCCGGGTTTTCACCATAAATTCCGGCATTTACCCCGCTCCCAAATAAAAATACGGGTGTTGAAGTACCATGGTCTGTTCCAAAGCTGGCATTTGCATAAGCTCGCCTGCCAAATTCTGTAAATGTCATGGCCATTACCTTTTCTTCAATACCTAAAGCACTTAAATCATCGTAAAAAGCTTTTACGGCCGTTGATAAATGATATAATAATGCCGCGTGGTGCCCATACGTTGAATTCGATTCTTCCACCTGGTTTCCATGCGTGTCAAAACCTCCCATGCGACAAAGGAATATTTTTGTTTTTATTCCCCCTTTCAACAACCGGGCAATTAACCGAAGCTGCCCTGATAATGGGTTGTTGAGCGAACCCGTAGGGGCCGGACGGGGATATTTTTCCGGGTATTCAATACTTGAGTTACTTCCCGCATTGTATACGTCTCTTAGTCTGCCGGCATATTGGTTCGATTTTTTCTCGAATTCCATAATATACCTCAATTCATCACCGGCATAACTATCCGGAAAATCAATTGGAGGGTTTACGCCCACGCTGTTAATCAGGTTGTAAAATTGTTCCGGGCTACCAATATTCAGGCCTATAGGGATCCCATTTTCTCGGTGGAAAGCGAGTGACAAATTACCGCTCAGTTCTATGCCAATCGGGTCTTTCATGGTTTCGCTGGGGTAGTTGTCAGGATAGCCCGGATACGTATTTTCAAGGTATCTACCCATCCAGCCTGAGGAGTAGTTACTTTGGGCATCGCCACACATAAAAACAATATCCCGGCCCCTGAAATGTGACAAGTTCATATCGGGGTATCCAACATTTTGAACAACCGCGACTTTCCCTTGCTGGTACATTTCTTTAAATGCAAGCATATCCGGATGTAATCCAACTTGTTTATTTTCGGGTACCGAGGTATCCACGTTAATAAAACTTCTGGTCCCCTGGTCAGGAATGGCCAGGTTTGGTCTTAGGTTATAATATTCAACATACTGCGAAACCGGGATAAGGGTATTCAGTGCATCATTGCCACCATGTAACTGAATAAAAATAAGTACATTTTCACTATCTCCGGCGGCAGCCATTTGTTTCAACAGTTTATTTCCTGCAAGTACATTTACAGGTACTCCCCCCAGTGTCAGTGCAGCGGCACCACCGTATGATATGTTTTTTATAAATTGTCTTCGTCTCATTTGTTTTATTTTAGTTTTTTTAATGTTACATGGAACCACACGAATAAAATAATCACCAAATACACATGATAATGGTTATTTTAATCGTGCTTGTTTCATAATTAACTTAATTGAAATTCAGGGGTTTGAACTAATGCCGAAAGTAAGGTTTCCAATCTTTCCCTCACGATGGTATCATCCTTTGAAACCTGGTAGTCGCTCCACTCTCCAGACCAGGTAGATGGCATAAAACCATCAAGAAAAACGGTGTTTAAAAAATAGTTAAACCGGTCGGTATTTATTGTGACAGCAAACAAATTAGTAATCAGGGTTGAAACAATTTCATTTGCATCACTTGGATCTGTAATGTTTTCAGGGGTCTCAACCCATATTACAATGTCCAGTTTCATGGTAATATCTTCCATATTGCCCAATCTTTTCATCAGGTAATCGGCAGTTCTGTACCGATATGCAAGTGCATATGAAGTAATCCAGTTACGACTATAGCCCGGCACCTGGTGGTATGCATCATATCCTGCAACATCATAGGGCTCGTAATAGTCAAGACCCTGTTCATGAATACGATCAACAAAATAGCCCATATTTATATAGAACTGCTCCGTATCTGTATCCCTGTCAGGAACTTCTACATCAAAAAAACGCATTAACCCCAATGTAAGGTCAACAGGTGATTTTATCAGTGCGCCGTATATATCATCGTCTGTTACAGAATCGGTATCATAAAAATGTTCACTTTTAAAAAGCTGTTTAAGTGCTTCGGCAATTACATAGTTATTGTTATAGAGGGTTGTTGCCAGCGGTTTAATAATGTCATTTTCTACTTCTTCAGTAATTACATGATAAACAAAAAAACGATATAACTTTCGAACAATGAACTGAGCTGTTTCCTGTTTACCAAAGATCATATCTATCATTTCATTTAATTCCGCCTGAGCGCCATCGGTTGTAGGTTTATTGTTTATCAATTCCTCAACCGGGGTGTTGATAGTTGTATTATCAAAAATCTCACTAAAAGTTTTAGGGTTACTATCATGCCCTATAGCTATGGGCTTTTCCGGATTCCCAGAATCACCTTCTCTCATTTTTCCAATAGGTATGTTTGTTTCAGGATCCAGGTTCTGGTAATCCTCATCAAGAATCCAACCAGTTAGTATCCGGGTAGCAGCTTTTATATCATCTTCGGTATAATTGGTGTAATTTCCATTGGCAATTTGTGGCCCCCGGCCAATGCTGTATAATTCCAACATTTCCCTGGCAAAATTTTCATTTGGGCTATCTTTATGGTTCGAGTAACCATCAATATAGCGGAGCATGGCATTGTCAATGCATATTTTTTTAAATAATTCCTTAAAACTACCCAGCGCGTAATACCTA
>JBNLCS010000485.1:0-1758 GCA_050303935.1 Bacteroidales bacterium | reverse complement strand
ATATTTAATTAAATTTTATTCTTCTTTCGTTTGATTGGTGTAATTAAACAAGATACTTAACCCAAGCTGAAAGCTTATCTGCCATTTAGCTTCTTTTGTCTCTATGTTAATCTGGTCAATATCTTTAATAAAATTGCTGGTTAAGGTAAGGTTTAAAAACCTATAAATTTTCGCAGTTGCTATTACATCTAAGCGGTGGTCAATATTGTCGGTTGTAATTCCCTCTAAATTGGCAAACATTTCATAATTAGCTTTTAAACTAATGTTTTCAATCAGGTCTTTTTCAAAACTGGCATTTAATTTAAATGCTTTCCACTCATATCTTGTGGTTTCTCCAATTTTTACCCCATAGTTTTCAGGTACATTAACATAAATAGATGTGTCTTTTACGATGGTTAAACGGGGTGAAAAAGGCGCGACCCGTGCATAGAAAAATTCAGTTGGTTTATATTCCAATCCCCATGATGAGGTAATATAGGCAGGGGCAAAAGAATTAGAAATTATGTGGTCAATGGAATCAAACCGGTAACCTTTGGCAAATTGTGAAAGCAAGCTTAATGAACTATATGCATTCCATTTTTTATTTATTCGGTAACCAAATTTGGAATCAAGCGAAAGTTTATCAACACTTTTTCTGAATTTATTTGTAAATTCCGGTTTGTCATATTCTTTAGAATAAGTGCGTCCGTATTGGAAATCTACTTGGCTAACCCATTCTATAATATCTCTTTGATAGGTAGAATTACCAAAAAATATACCACCAATTGATACCGTATTATTACCTCCACCTTTCCAGTTGTCCGAAAACGAAGCCTGATTGTATGTCAACCCGGCTTTTAATTTGTTGTTCCAATAAGTAGTGTCCGTTTCCTGTGAAAACAAAGTTGTAGTTAAAACAAATAAGCTGCAAAAGATAAGTTTTTTCATAAGTCTGATTTTTTATTTTACCGGTTGTAAAAACTATTTTTCATTATAAACGTGTATGTCCCTTTGCGGAAATGGTATTGAAATTCCCTGGGCATCAAATTCAAGTTTTACTTTTTCCTGCATTTCAAAATAGATACCCCAATAATCGGGGGCTTTGCACCAGGCCCTCAATACAAGGATAACAGCACTATCGCCCAGTTGCTTTAGCGCAATAAAGGGTTCAGCAGGTTCTTTCAGCACCCTGTCATCTGCTTCAATAAGGTCTTGCAATATTTTTTTGGCAACCCTGAAATCATCTTTGTAAGCTATACCAAATTCCATGTCAACCCTTCGTGTGTCTTCCCTGGTAATATTCATAACCGGATTGTTGGCCAGGTTCCCATTGGGTAATATTATCACTTTATTATCAAATGTTTTTAACACGGTATTAAAAATTTGTATTTCATCAACTATCCCCGTAAACCCTTGCGTTTCTATTACATCTCCGGCTTTAAAAGGTTTGAAAAACAGAATTAAAACACCACCGGCAAAATTGGCCAGGCTTCCTTGCAATGCAAATCCAACAGCCAGTCCGGCGGCACCTAAAACGGCTACAAGAGATGTAGTTTCAATACCCACGATGCCGGCAATGGCGATAATGAGTACAACGTAAAGTAGGACCCTTATAAATGAAGACAAGAATGAAATAACCGTTTGGTCATCAAACTTATTTTTTAAAAAACGGGTGAGTACTTTTGTTATTTTTTTAATGATTATAGATCCAATTATCAGGGTTAAAATTGCCAAAAGTAACTTTGGGACATAGCTCATTGCCAGTTCAGTTACTTTATC
>JBNLCS010000484.1:0-1939 GCA_050303935.1 Bacteroidales bacterium | reverse complement strand
ATATCCATGTGCATAGTCAAAATAAGGGTAAAGGCTACCTGATTTTTCTATCTCATCAAATAATTTATCAAAATTATATTCGGGGTGCATTTGTAAAACGCATGCAGCAAATCCTGCCACTAATGGGGAAGAAAACGAAGTGCCATAAGCTTCAGTAATTTTATTATTGCTTCCTGTAATAACATGTGCATACGCTGAAACATTTGGCTTCATTCTTTTATCGGCTGTTGGTCCAAATGAGCTGAAAGGTATGTGTATACCTGTTCCAGGGTCAATCCCACCTACGGCTAATACATTTTCTACATCGGCCGGGGTACACATGTACTGCCAACTGCTATTACCATCATTACCCATTGCGTTTACAACCAACATACCTTTTTCTCCGGCTATTTTTGCAGCTTTAGCAACCAGGCTAGTTTCACCGTCCATGTCGTTTTCAAAATAGCGGTGATAGGTATATCCTAAAGAGCTGTTAATAATGTCAGCTCCGTTTCGATAAGCCCATTCAACTGCCTGTAGCCAATATTCTTCTTCGTGAAGGGTTTCCATATTTGATTCAGTCCGGGCTAGTAAAAATTCTGCCCCTGTGGCCATTCCCAGTTTTTCATTATTATATAAACCAGCAATACATGAAAGTACCATAGTTCCATGTTGGTTGTACCCGTAAACATTTTCATTATTTTTTACAAAATCATATGTTTTTACAATTTGATTGTTTGTCCTAAGGTGTTCAAATACCGGACTTTTATCAACACCTGTAAAACCTGCGTCAAATATGGCAATGCGTATACCTTTCCCGTCAATGTTGTGTTGTTCAAAAAGTTCACCCTGCATACTGGAGACCTGGCTTGATAAGATATCGAACGATTCAGTTTGTAAAGTAGCTTTAAATTTGTATTTGGCCAGCTTTACCGTGCTCATCAGCGGTTCAACACCCTTAACAAAATTTAATAAATTAAGCTTCTCAATTTCTTCCCGGTTGCATTTAACCACCACAGCATTTAACCACCTGCTTACCGATGATATGTTACCGGTAATATTCTTTACTTGTTGAATATAATTTTGATTAACAGGGAAATCGGTAGTGTCCGGCATTCTGTTTTGAGGGGTGTTAAAATATTTGGAAGCACTAAAATCTACACCGTTTTTGTCGGTAAAGTATACACAATATTTATTGCCCAGTACGTTTAGTGAAAGAATCAGGAATAATATTGTTATTTGTTTTACCATTCTATTTTCTTTGATGTAAATTATATTCAAGAATACGGTGAAACAAATTCCAACGATAATTATGTTTTATGTAAAATGTTTAAGAATTGATAAAAGGATAAAAAATGGTGACAAAAGAAAATGGAGTATTCTCAAATATTTACCAAATACAATTTTTTAGGATCTAAATGTTACGTTTCTTTCAAGGGTTGGTAAAATAAAAAAAGCCTCGAAAGAGGCTTTTTTAGTAGCGGGGACAAGACTCGAACTTGTGACCTTTGGGTTATGAGCCCAACGAGCTACCAACTGCTCCACCCCGCAATATATTTTTTAATTATAATTTTTACTTTTAAATTCCATCGCCATTGCAATGGGCGTACAAAAGTATAAAAAAAAAGTATTTTACAAAATAATATGTATAAATATTAAAGTTTTCCAAGCAATAATTTTAAACCTCAAATATTTATACATTGTTATTATCTTTGTATAAAATATATATTATTTAATGGAAAATGACGAAATAATACCAAAGAAATCATTTACTGAGCGGTTAAGAAATAAATACAGGCTTATTGTTTATAAAGATGAAGATTTCCAGCCCATATTTCAAATGAGCTACAGTAGGTTTAAATTTGTTTTTTTCTGGACAATATCTGTAATTTTGTTTGTTGGAATAATCTATTCTGCAATTGCATTTACACCAATTAGGGAAACTATTCCAGGTTATCCA
>JBNLCS010000483.1:0-5981 GCA_050303935.1 Bacteroidales bacterium | reverse complement strand
AATCATTTACCTGAAGGAATTTATTTCTACGTTTTAAAAATTAAAAAAAGTGATGGCACGATCTCTGGTAAACCAATTGACGGTTTTGTTGTAATTAAAAGATAATGAATAAAATACTGACCATATTGTTAATTATGACGTGTACAATTACGAAGGCTCAAAATGGGTTTATGTACAGGCAGTATGTGTTAAATCAGTTATCATTTAATCCGGGGTATACCGGAAGCCGGGAAATAGCGGTTGCAAGCACTACCAACCGTGTTAGTATGATTAAAGTAAATGGTTTTCCAAAAACATTAAGTGCTTCTTTTGACACACCCTGGAAAAATACCAACATGGCGGTTGGGGCAACAATCCTAGCTGAGGAAATAGGAAACACCAGGAACTACAATATTGATTTAAACTATGCTTATCGTGTTCAGGTCAGAAGTGCAGGGAAGCTTTCATTAGGGTTAAAATTTACCGGTGATTTTTTTACCGTGAACCCTCTAAAAAACCTTATTGACACTGATGATGAGTTATTTAGCCTGACAAAAACAACATATTTTTTGCCCAATGCCGGTTTTGGAATGTATTTCTATGATTTCAACCGATATTTTATTGGTGTTTCAATACCAACACTATTATCCTATGAAAACGGGGGAGGGATAAATAATTATAGTTTGCAGAATGACTTTGTGAGTATGATCAGCAATTACCATTACATAGGTTCAGCAGGTATTTTACTTTTAAGAAATAACGAAAATATAAAGGTAAGGCTTTCCACAATGGCTGAATTTGATATTAGTTCAGCGCTGGGCTTTGATGTCAATACCATGTTTATTATCAGAGATATGATATGGTTAGGGGGAACCTATTTCTCCGGGCAGATTACTTCTTTTATGGCCCAATGGCAGGTAAGCCCGCAATTGAAAGTCGGATATGCCTATGATTATACTATTTCAAGCAATTTAAAAGAGCTTGGGGGAGGGCATGAAATTATGTTAAGATATGAATTCCGTTATATTATAAATGCTGTCAGTCCCATTTTTTAATATATGAAAAAGTTAGTGTTACATATCATTTTGTGGGTATTGCCTTTCTCTTTACTCCTATCGCAGGATGAAAAGGACCGGGTTAAAGTTGAAGCCCTGCCCAATGATGTAAATACGTTGTACAATGAATTTGCCCCGGTTGTATTTCAAAACAAACTTGTATATGTCAGTGATAAAAAGAAAGATGAAAGCTTTTCCTTACGGACATATACCACGGAAGATGGCAAAACATTGACTGATTTATGGTATGTTCCTACAGTTGGGGGAAACAAATGGCAATATCCTAAGGAATTTGCACCCGAATTGTTAACACCTCACTTTGAAGGGGCATTTACTTTTGATTTTGAATATGATAGAATATATTTTACACAAAATCTGTTGGCAAAAGTAGAAAAGGGCAATAGCCTTGATGAAGGGAACAACATGACTATTTTAAGTGCCAACTATACAAATGGGGAATATAGGGGGGCCAGGGTAGTTCCCCCTTTTAACAGGTTAAGCAAAGAACACAATCACATGAGCCCCACAATAAACCCCGATGGGACATTGCTATTTTTCAGTTCTGATGAACCCGGTGGTTTTGGAGGTTATGACATTTACGTGTGTGAAGGAAGAAACGGAAGATGGGGAGACCCACAAAATTTGGGTAAAAAAGTAAATACACAAGGTGATGAAATATTTCCCTTTGCACATCCTAGTGGGCGATTATACTTTTCTTCGGAAGAGCTTGGTGGGGAAGGGCGTTTTGACGTTTTTTACACGTATTTTTATGGTGGCGTTTGGGAAACTCCGGTAAATGCAGGTGAAGTGATTAATTCAAAGAATGATGAATATGGGGTATATATTGCTGATGATTTGAGTTCTGGTTATTTTTCAAGGAAAAAGGGAAATCTTGACATTTATTATTTCGAAATAGCTTACCCTGAATTTGAAAGTTGTAGTGAAATGGAGGAGAACTCATTCTGTTACAGGTTTTATGACAGGAATATGACGAGCTTAGACACGAATGCATTTATTTATGAATGGGATTTTGGTGACGGCAATAAGGTTAGGCAGGAAGATGTGGTACATTGCTTTGCCGAACCTGGAAATTACTTAGTACAGCTTAATGTTATTGACCCTCTTACAGGGGACATTTTTACAAATCAGGCCAGCTTTATGATTGATGTAAAATATATTGAACAAGTTTATATAAATTCGATTGATACGGTGTTTGTTAACGAAGAAATTGTTTTTGATGGACTTGAAACAAACCTAAGTAATTTTGAAATTGACAAATATTATTGGTTTTTTGATGACGGTACAGGATTTAAAGAAGGCCTTAGTGTAGCTAAAAAATATTCGGGACCAGGGACCTATACAGTTAAACATGGGATTACAAGTGTAATGGATGAAAAGACACAAATTAAAAAAGCCTGTAGTTCGAAACGTATCGTGGTGATTGAACGTTAATAAATATTATTTAGTTTTTACTAAATAATTTATTAATTTTCTAGTAGTAAATAATGCATGGGATGAAAAGATATATTTTAGCGATCGTTTTTGTTTTAACCTTCTTAAATTCAGTAATTTCACAACCTGTACCGGCAAAGGATGAGAATATACCCTTTTTAATGACGTTTGGTCCAAAAGCTGAAACATCTTGGGGTGATGACGATTTTAGCCAGACCTTTTTCTTTCAAATTCCGGAAACACATACAGGAGTGATTTATATCAAAGTATTTGATCCTGACGTTGGGGGAAAGAATGATGAAGAAAACGGGGGATTTGATACGCGTGTTACATATTCGGTTTTTGGGGGTGTGGGTTGTTTTACTGATGAAGACGCCAATGGTGTTGACCCGATAGGAAATTATAAAAGTGGTACCCTGCTTGCAACAAAAACTTTTGGCGTAAATCCGGTTTACGATGACAAATACTATATTTTCGGGCCATTTAATGTTACAGAAGGAGAGCTTTTTAAAGACTGGGGGGGGCATTATATGTTCAAAGTTATTTGTGATGGGATATCAGGCAATGATGGGAACCTGTATAGATATTTTCTTAGTACGGAAAAAGATGAAGATAAAGAAGTTGAAGGAGGAAATGCATTCGCTTATGAGTATTCCTTCAGGATGCACGATGATCCGAATGAAGTATCGCACATTTATCCTTATATTGATTCTAAGACGATTTCAGTGAAACAAACAAATTTTGACTGGGACAACGATGGGGTGATACGAATAGTTTCAATTGCACGTCAAGGTCAGGTTTTAAGGGTTTCAAATGAAGATAACTGGGTTGAGGATGAAATGAAAATCCTTGAGGATGAAAAAGAATCATCCCTTGATTTTCAGTTTATTAAAAAAAGAAGTCCTGCAGTAAAAAATAACAATGTTGTTGTAAATGTGCGAAATCAATATGATCAGTACATGCCATTCTTTGTAGTACCTATTGGAGGGGTACCTACTTACAAGGGTAACCCTACTTATGAACAGGTTAAGATGAAATAATGTAAAACCTAATACCCTGATCATCAGAAAAATTAATAACATGAAGCAAAAAACAATACTTCTTTTCCTTATTATTCTATCACATGGTTATAATAATCATGCTCAAATTGTGAATTTTAAAAAATATGGTGCTGAACAGGGTATTTGTAATACTGAAATTTACAAAATTGCGCAGGACAAGAATGGTTTTATATGGCTCGGTACCGGGCAAGGCTTGTGTAAATTTGATGGTTTTGAGTTTAATTCACCTTTTAATGACACGGTTGAACTAGGTGGTGTAAATGTTATGTATACCGATAACTCAAAAAATATTTGGATCGGTTTTAAAAACGGGACTGTTTTGAAATACAACGGTCTTGAATTTGAGACAATATTAGTAGGGAGTGAAATCAATAACAACATGGTTGTTGAAATAACACAACTGGAACAGGATGTTGCAATTATTACCCAAAACAATGGAATAATTATTATTGATCCGAAAAAAAATAAAAAGCATGTCACAGAGACTTTTAATCAGTTTTATTTGACATCATTTAAACTAATAAATGAGAAAATGGCACTGATTGGCTCTTTCAATGGATTAAATATCATTGATATATCTGATATAAATACCCCATCAGTGGTTACTGAAGTGACAGAGATATATACAAAAGTTCAAGATATAGAAAACAATGGTAACGGCAAGTTTTTAATAGGTACTGAAGATGAAGGTATTTTTGAGTTATTCGTTGCTGGGAACCAGTATGAGATTAAGAAAATGACTGCGAATGCCGACATGGATCTGAGTTACCTCAACATTCAGGACATATTTATTAACGAAGCAGGTGATATATGGTTGGGTACTTTTGGAAAAGGAATAGTACGACTATTTAAAAATGAATTAGACGAGATTACAAGTATTAAAAATTACAATTCATCGAATGGCCTGGGGTCCAATGATGTTAAATATGTTTTCCAAGATATTGAAAAAAATTATTGGATTGGTACCTATAATAACGGTTTGGCATGTCTTACCAACGAGGCTATCTTATTTAACACTTTTGATGATCAGGATTTTAACAAGAATATTACCGCATTGGCTTCATTTAAGGATATAATCTGGTATGCTTCTGACGATGGAATATTAAAACGTGAACTTGGAACAAAAGACATTTACACATTAATTTCAAAAGGGTTACCTAGCGATAAGATCACAGCCCTTCATTTTGACGGTGAGTTTTTGTGGGCAGGTACGAGTGAGGATGGATTATATAGAATTAACGATCGAGGTAAGGTATCCATGTTTAATGTTGCTGACAATACCCTTGCAAAAAGAATAAACCATATAAATGGCAGTAAAGATTCCTTATGGATATCTACGCAAGGTGGAATTTACTTATTGTTGGATAATTATAAAGAAATTAAGCATTTTACTACAGATAATGGCTTATCACATAATAATATCAATCAGGTATATATTGATGAAGATAATAATGCCTGGGTAGCTACCAAGTCAAAAGGCTTAATGTATTTCACGCCAGATCTCACCTTTGAATTTATTTATTCTGAAAATTTGCAAGAGATGGAATATGTAGCCTTGAAAAAAGATGAAAACAACAATGTTTGGGCTGCTGTTAAAGGTTTTGGGGTAATAATGTTTAGCAAGGACACGCTTATTAGTTTTAACTCCGGTGCCGGATTGCATTCCAACTATTGTTACAGCATTGAAATTGATAAAAATCAGAATGTTTGGGTGGGGCACCGTATGGGATTGAGTAAAATAAATACGGATAATTTTAATGTTAAATCGTATAGTACAAAAGAAGGTATATATGGTGATTGTAATCAAAATGCCTTAATTATAAATGAAAATAGTGAACTTATATTTGGCACAACAAACGGAACAGTAACGTATAATCCTGAAAAAGAAGCTCAGGGGACAATATTACCAATTGTTAATATTACTTCAGTTGTTATTTCGTACGGTGAAACTGATATGACATTTTCTGGTGATGAAGAAATAATACTTCCTTACAATAAATACAGGATGAATATTGAGTTTGTTGGTCTGTCTTACAAAGATCCGGAATCAGTGCGATATCAGTATAAACTTGATGGCTATGACGAGTGGACTGATCTTACCAGTGAAAGGAAGGCCAGGTATGGTAAAATTACGGATGGTGACTATACGTTTACCCTAAAGGCATGCAATGCAGAAAAAAGATGTATAGAAACCCCTGTCGCACTTGAAATCAAAGTGAAAAAACCATTTTGGAAAACCATTTGGTTCATCATAGTTTCAATTGGGTTATTAGTGTTGGTTTTTATTATTATAATAAAAGTACGGGAAAGAAAACAAAAGGCATTACAGGAATATTTACAACGAAGCCTGGATGAACGTACACGCGAAGTAGTAAAACAAAAAGAAGAGATAGAGATTAAAAACCGTGATATTACAGATAGTATAAATTACGCC
>JBNLCS010000482.1:0-5566 GCA_050303935.1 Bacteroidales bacterium | reverse complement strand
TATCTTGTAATAAACTGGAACTAATTGATCCGGTTGGTTTTGAAACAATAATCTATTCTGATTCTATTGTTTTTGCCCAGATTGGTGATTTTGGTGATGCCGGTGATCCTGAATACAAAGTATCTGAATTGGTGAAAAGCTGGAATCCCGATTTTATCATTTCTGCCGGCGATAATAATTATTCTGAAGGTGAATTTAAAACTATAAAAAAAAATTTAACCGCGTATTATTCTGACTATATTTTCAATTTTGATGCACCAGAAGAATACAAATGTTTTGGTAGAGCATTTGAAGACAGTATAAACCGTTTTTTTCCTACCCCGGGTAACCATGATGCCAATAATAAAAACGGGCTTATTCCGTATTACAATTATTTTACCTTACCGGGAAATGAAAGTTTTTACAAATTCATTTGGGGCCCTGTTACAGTTTTTTCAATTAACTCGGTTGACGAAAATTTGGATAAACAAAAAGAATGGCTGATTGAACAAATGAATTTTGTTTATACACCTTTTAAAATAGTGGTGTTTCATTATCCGCCTTATTCAGAAGGCGACCATGGAAATGATCCATCCATGCAATGGGATTTTTATAATTTGGGTGTCGATGTTATTTTTTCCGGACATGAGCATATTTATAACAAAATTGTAAAAAAAGGGGAGGAGGGAATGTATTATATTGTTAACGGTTTGGGAGGAAGGGCCACTGCCCCTTGTGGAAAGAACAAGTTACCTGAAGAAGGGTTTACTACATTCTGTTTTGGGGGCGATTATGGTGCAATAAAGGGAATAGCAACCCGGAATAGATTGGATTTATTTTTTTACACTATAGAAAATCCTAAAGCCCCGGTAGACAGTATTGTTATTTTTAAACAATAAGAACAAAAAAATCCCACTTGTCATCAAAAGATAAGTGGGATTTTCTAAGTATTTCCTTATTTAGAAATAAATATTTTCGAAGTGGCCACACTTCCGTCAGACATATATTTTTTAACAATGTATATGCCTTTCATACTATCTGTCCTATACACTTTTTGTCCGGTAAGGGTGTAATATTCAGTTGAAACCACAGTAGCACCAGGAGCGTTTATATTATTTATATTTACAGGGTCTAAAACATTTCCTGTAAGTGATACTGTTTTTTCAAATGCACCTGTTGAGTTTAAAGTAATATCACCCGTGTAAGTATCAATTGCCAATTCTGGTTTTATTCTTACATATATAGGTGTTTGAGAAACTTCACCGCCACTTTGAGGTAAAGTAACCGTAGCTCCAAACCCTGTCCCTGATGTTAAAGAAATTTCAAAATTGTCAGGAGCAGCTACCACTATATCATCTACAAGCAATGTACCGGCTATTGTAACACTTTGTTCATTAGATGGGCCAAAACCCATTTTATATTCCATCTCGTTTAATTCAGATACAGATACTGTAATTTCAGGACCCGGATCAACGATACCGGTTAAATTAATGTATCGGTTCAATACCCCTGAAGATGATATGACAATATCATTGTCATAGGTATTTTGAACCAAACCGGTTTTCAAACGGACATAAATGGTGGTTTCAGCAATACTGTCTTCCGCCAAAGGTAATGTAATAGTTGGGGCAAATCCATTTGTTGTATCCAAAGCTAATTCAAAACCATACGGAGCATGCACCTCCATTTCAGATGTCAATGGTTTTCCCCATACATTAAATGATTTGCTGTATGAAGGGCCAAAGCCTTGCATGTAGTTAAATCCGCTTAGTGATGTTCCTGATACTTCGATTACTTCCGGTAAACTTCCTGAATTTTCTGTTAACCCGCGGAATGTAATATCATCCATATAGAAATCAACATTGGTAACAGCCAACCCCCAAACAATTTGTGTTGCACCGGATTTAAATGAATTGGCACCGTTATCGCTTGTCGTGGCGCCCGGGTTCCATGTAATACTGTCGGTTGAGTATTCCAGTTTTAAAGAAACATCTGTACTTCCTGAAACTGATGCTCTGTACCAAACCGGTTGTCCGGGTTCAGGGTCCAGGCTGTTTACACCTGTATTTATAAGCACATTCAGGCTTCCAAATGTTTCCGTTGACTTGTAAATTCTGAATTCAGACCTTGTACCTTCTGTATATACAATGAAAAGGTAACCATTCATTAAGCCAACTGCATATCCAGTGGAGGCATCACCTATTTTATTTGTATCCCCCCTTAACAAAACACCAACTTTGTAAGATGAACCGGCAGAACCAACACATTGTTTCCAGGTAACAGAATAATCGGTAGCTTTGTTTGAAAACAATTCCAGGTCAACAACGCCGGTAGAATTATTCTGGCCTACACCGTACGGGGTGAATACATTACTGGTAACATTGTTTGCATCTGAATACGATACTACCCCGGCTGTTGCACTATTACCCTGCCCAATTGACGTATTAATTGCCGGAGGGGTACTTGCGGTTGTTGTTGCGGCATCATTTGAAAAGTTATATTTAAAAGATGTAGGTTGTGGAGATACTTCACTTTCTAAGACGATTGTCTTCACTGGAATTCCCTTTGTATAAAAAGTTAAATTTCCATTGTAACCTGCAACAGGTAAATCGGTCTTTAACCTTACAAAAATAGTTGTGGTAGCTACTTCCCCACCACTTTGGGCCAGGGTCAACGTTGAATCATATCCTGAATCTTCATTTAACGATATTTCATATCCGGTGGGTGAGGTAATTTCAATGTCACCTATCAGTGAACTTCCGGAAACAGTTAAATCTACAGGTTCTGAAGGGCCTGTACCTTGCGTATAATTTAATTCTTTAATTGAAAAATAAGGAACTGATAAATTACCGGATAAGTAAGATATATTATCCATTATGAAATTCAGACTGTCTGTTCCCAATCCCCATACAAGTTGGGTAAGACCAGATTCGTATGTGTTATCTGAAAATACAGTGGCTGTTCCTCCAGACCAGTTTATACTATCTGCAGAACATTCAAAAAACAATGTATCATCGAATATGGTTGCCCTGTACCAGCAAGCTTGTCCGGGTATTATTTTAAACTCGCTTGTAAAAGTAGTTTGCTCTGTAATAGTATCGGCACCGGCAATGTATGTTTTTAGGGTAACACTGCTGTCAGCGTTTTCTTCAACCATGCAAAGATAACCTTGTTTCATGCCTTCGGCATATGCACAGGAACCATTTTCACCATTGGCCCTTAAAAGTACCCCTTTCCTGCTACCGGTTGTTTCGTAATATCCTTTCCAGATAACTGAATAATGATAAGATGAACGGAACATATCCAGGTCGGCAACACCTGTTGCGTTGGAAGTACCACCGGAATAGGCTTTAAAACCATTACTTGTTTGACTATCAGCATCCGTATACGAAACTACACCAGCAGTACCGCTTTGGATATTTATAAGGGCAGCCGGAGGGTTCGTTGCGCTTGTTGTTGCCTCATCATGTGTAAAGTCATATATATCCCTGCTGCTGCTCTCGGCAACAACAATATTATCAAAAACTACGTTATATGCGGATGAACCGTTGGCGCTAAACATTATTTCGTTGGTACCGCTATTTAATTCAATGTTTTGAATATCAACGTTCCAGGTATTTGTGTTTTCTGTTTTAACAAATGAAGGGGTTGCGATTTTTACCCCATTTACGTATAAATCAATTGTATTAACATCTCCTGTTACTGTGTACCTTGTTTTTAATTGGTACACCCCTGGCCTTAAAACAGTTACAAAGTCCCTGACACTGGCTGCTGAATTGGTCCCAAATTGTAAGATCCCCTGACCGGTAAAGTTACGGTAGCTGCTATAATGGGCATTATTAATGTAACCAATAATATTTTTATATTCAAAACACTCTGCTTCATACTGACGTGGCCCGGTATACAAAGGTGGTCCCTGAGGTACTTCAACCGTAGATTTTTTAAATGTTGTAAGGCGGCCACTTGCATCTCCTGAACAATTTACCGTAATATCCAGGGCGCCATTATGTTGAACGGTTAAAGTAAATACTCCGTCTGCCCAGTTTTTAGTTAAAACACTGGCTTTATGGTTGCCCCTGTCATTATAAGAATAAGTGGGTTCATTTGTACTGCCATAAATTTTTATTATGCTGTTTTTCAGCGTACTGGTTGTTCTTTCGTTATAATTGTTTACATAAAATACAAGACTGTCTGAATATTCATTTACAATACAGGTAGTATAATTTGGGTAGGAAAGCTCCATTTTTTCGCAAGTATTGTATTTAAACGGAATACTGCCTGTTGCTGTTTGTTCTGTAATATAAGGATTGTAGGTTACCCATGTATTTTCAAGCCTTCCTGCAAATATATCCCCTGTATATTCTTCAGGAAATATATTGTTAAATTCAGTTGTTTTTGAAGATATTGTAGGCCATCGGTCTGAATATTCAGATTTATTAATCTTGTATTCAAAAGAATTTGCCAGGCTATCGTCTTCATTTAATTTAAATACGGTGGGAATGGTTGGATAACGGCCTGTTTTCTTGTAAAAGTTATTGTTATTAAGGTAAGTCCCATCATTGTCCATCAGGTAAAGCCCTGAAAACAATGTTTCAGGAGAACTGTATTTATCTTGGTCCCCACCAGATTCAACATCATTGATAACAACAAATTTTGTACGTTCAATCACTTCTTCGCGGGTTGGTATCCTTACGGTTCCATCAATGAATTTGCGGTATGCATCAATATTCACATTGTTAAATTCTGGTGTCGAAATCCATTTTCTGCCGTAAAACCCATTGTCGGTTGGTTCTGGGTTCCGTTCCTGAAAACAATGTATCCAAATTAGTTCAGGCCCGTCCATTACTGTTTGTCCTGTTAATATACCATGTTCAAAATACATGGGGGTACCTGTTGAAGCTATAAATTCACCGTTTCTGTCAGCGTTCCATCCTGTATCATCGTAACGTATACCATACTGTCCTGAATAACCACCTAAGTAAGCCCCCAGACAAGTACTTTCAATGTCAAAATATCCGTAATCCTGCGTATATTTTTCACAAAGAATGTAATTTTCAGGGTATTTTTTACATGCTTCTGCAAAATTCGGATGCCGTTTAAACATAGCAATTGGGTTTATGCTTGCTCCCCAGAACATTCCTGTCCAGCTTACAACAAGGTATCCACCATATTGATGGTTTAGTTCCATTAACCTGGCGAAATGTTCAATTCTTTCACCCCATGTTGGCGAATAAGGATAATCACTATATCCCCAGAATTGTTCTGCATAATTAAAACCAATAAAATTGGGATATTCCCTGTAAAATTCTTCATAAACCGCTAAGTCATCATCAGGAAAGTGTGCATATCCTCCACTTGACTGTTGTACCATACACCACATTTGGTTTTCTGCGCAGGTACGTACCCATGATTTGGCAATTTCGTATCCATACTTGGCAATAACCAGTTCCCTTGTGGTTTCATCCCGGTTAATAGAAATCGAGATGTTCATTACCACAAAAGGTTTAATATCATCAGGAATCAAATCAATAATTTTTTGTGGATCAGCATAATTCCAGGTATCAATATGAATAAGCCACATTGGTTG
>JBNLCS010000481.1:0-5721 GCA_050303935.1 Bacteroidales bacterium | reverse complement strand
ATTTCAGATGATGATGTAAAAGATGAACCGACCTTTACCGAAGTGGCGAAGTCATTGGCAAAAACCTTTGAAGGTTGTGATTTTGCCGGTTATAATTCTAATAAGTTCGATATTCCGTTGCTGGCAGAAGAATTTTTAAGGGCCGATGTTGACTTTGACCTGAAGAAGAGAAAGTTTGTGGATGTTCAGGTAATATTCCATAAAATGGAACAGCGTACCTTAAGTGCAGCTTATAGGTTTTATTGCAAAAAAGAATTAGTAAATGCTCATTCTGCTTTGGCAGATACAAAGGCCACCTATGAAATTCTAATGGCGCAGCTTGATTTTTATGATGATTTGAAAAATGACGTTGATTTTTTATCAGAGTATAGTGCCCAAACAAAAAATGCGGACCTAATGGGGCGGTTGGTTTACGATAAAGATGGCAACGAATTATTTAATTTTGGCAAGTATAAAGGCAAAAAGGTAGCGGATGTGCTTGAAAAGGACCCGGGGTATTATGGATGGATGATGAACGGCGATTTCCCGCTTTATACCAAAAAAGTACTGACCAATATTAAGTTACGGGCATTAAGTAATAAATTATAAACCATGAAAATAATTTGTATTGCCAAAAATTACCTGAAACATGTAAGGGAGTTGAATAGTGATGTCCCTCAAAAACCGGTATTTTTTATGAAACCGGATTCAGCAATTATTTCCGGAAACAAACCCTTTTATTTGCCGGATTTTTCGAACGATGTGCAACATGAGGTTGAGGTGGTGGTTAAAATTAACAGGTTGGGTAAAAATATTGCCGAACGGTTTGCCCATCGCTATTATGATGAAATAGGGATCGGAATAGATTTTACAGCCAGGGATATTCAACGTGAATGTATTCAAAATGGTTTACCATGGGAAATAGCTAAAGGATTTGATGGATCAGCAGTTTTGGGGGAATTTGTTTCAAAAAGTGAATTAACCGATTTAAATAATTTATCGTTTTCGTTACAAATGAATGATAAAATAGTGCAAGATGGAAGTACTTCCGATATGATTTTTAAAATAGATTATTTAATCTCGTATATATCCCGATATGTAACCTTGAAGATTGGTGACCTGATTTTTACCGGGACCCCTGAAGGTGTTAGCAAAGTGAATATTGGTGACCGGCTTATTGCATCTATTGAGGGAAAGGTGTTGTTGGATTTTGATGTTAAATAAGAACGGTTTGAATTAATTTTTTATAACAGACTTTTGTCCTCATAAAGCAAATTTTTTTAAAAAAATTCAACACAATATTGGCAAAAAATACCTGAAAGACCCGAAGGATAAAATCCAACCAGTTTATATGCCTAACATTTTCATCATTGGTTTGTTAATTAGTGTGATAAACAAACCTCACAAGAATGGTTATTCGTTACAAGTACTTTTTATATGGCTTTTTTTTTGGGTGTTTATTTCCAATTGGAGCCGTTATTGCAGAATTAGTTAGCAATAAGTTATCCTTATCAGTTCAAAATTTAGTTTTATTGCACCATAATAATTTACTTCTGTATATGATTGATTCTGCCCCGGTTTTTCTCGGGTTATTTGCTTTTTTGGGAGGGATAAGTAAAGAAAAGTCAGAGGTTTTACTTCACAAATTCAGGGAAGTTTCCAGGTTATTAATAGGTTCAAATGAACAGTTAAACAGGGATTCTAAAACAGTTATTGAAACCATTGAAAAATCGAATGAATTGTTTGAAGAGATATCCAATGAAATAAATGTTTTAAGAAACGATGGAGAAAACCATCTAAACCAGAACAAAAGTATTACACAGGTATTAGAAAAGGAATCAAAAGAAATTTTAGGTGCCACCGAAAACCTTATTAGCCTTAATAAGGAACTAAAAACATCTTCTCAGGAAATAGTTAATGAAATTATGAAATTTGTCCCCCTCATTAAAAATTTAAACCAAAGTTTAATGAAAGTTAATTCCGTAGGAAATGAGATAAATATTCTGGCTTTAAATTCAGGGGTTGAAGCACATCGCTTAGGAGAACGGGGAAAAAGTTTTTCTGTTATTTCCAAAGAAGTAAAAAATTTATCGGATAAAATTAGTGTTATGAATAAAAATATGCATAAACTAATAATTCAGTCTGAACAACATATTGATAATTTACATAATATCACTGTGATAAATAAGAATTCGCAAGCTGATATAGAAAATATTTCCGGTTCAATACAACAAAACCTTATTGATTATACTGCTGTTATTGAAAAAGTATCGGGAAATTTAAATGAAATGCAGGATATTTATAGTAACCTGATTAAACGATATGATAAAATGGTGAAAGAAATATCATATACAAATGAAACAAAGGATGGATTAATTAATAACCTTCGACAAATAATTGAAAAAGAAGTTGAAATGGTTAACGATCTTAACAACCTGAAAAAATAACAGAAATAAGTGTTTGGTGCAATATTGAAATCACCCCTTTTTTAAATTGCTGAAAAAATATTCTGTTTTTTTTACATCTGAACCATAATGGCTAATAGATATCGAAGACCAAGTACTGGTGTCAAGGTATTCTGAGGAATATTTATAAACAAGTGTGGGTATCTGTAATCTTAGTAATTTTTACAAAAAGGTTTAAGAAGAAATCTGCACACCAAACAATTTTAGATTTTCTATATTCATTTAATTTGCTTAATATAGCACATATCATTAATTAATCTTATGAAACATCCATGTACTGACGTACACATAAAAACATGAATGTTTCACTGTTAATAGTACAAATGCTAGTGTTAAGTCAACAGAAAAGTGACGCATAAAACTGTTTGGGAAATCACATTCGAAAGAAATAATGTTTCTCCATATCAGAAGTGACGTGTCACTAGTAAGTTTTTATATGTTACTATAAAACTGATGTTTAACTAAAATCTGATTGTAATGAAGAATTTCTTTTTTTTGGTTTTAACAATCTGTTTGTTATTAATATACGGTTGTTCAAGAAGTAGTAAAAATGAAGATTTACAGGAAATAGTTTATATTGTTCTATCAGAGAACTTTCAAGAAAGGCCTTTTAATCTGAGTGAAGTTTACGATGAAATTAAAATGATCAGGTTGGAAACCAATGATGAATGTTTAATGAGTAGATTCAGAGGTTTTGTTGGCAGCAAATATATTTTAGCATTTGAGAAGGATAAGATATTACAATTTAATGTAGAAGGTAAATATCTTGGTGTAATAGCTTATAAAGGAAATGGGCCCAATGAATTTTCTAATGTAAATGGCTGGGATGTTGACAGTAAAGAACAATTCTTTTACATGCATGATTATGGAAAAAACTACATAAAAAAATACAATTTAAGGACCCGGATGTTTGAGAATGACGTACCATTTGTTGATAAGGGTTATTTGAATTCTCTCTTATTATTAAACGATGATACATTGATTGCCGTTTCAAGCAGGCATGCGAAATATGACTATATTTATTTTTACCTTTCAATAAATGGTAAAATACTGGGAGGTGTTAAAAGGGATATTAATACCCCACGATCAGATGATTTTACATGGAGGCGATCATCTTTAAAAAAAGGACCGAAAAATTCATTATATATTATGAAGGCTGAATCGGACACTGTTTTTAAGATTATCGATTCAACCATGGCGCCCAATTTTGTTTTACATGTTGATAAACCTGTAAAAAGTAATAATAAAACAAAAGGAATAGAGGCTGAATTTTCTCATATTGACCAAGAAAGGTTTTATATTACATTATCAGACATGAGCATTGAACGAAACGAGAGTATGGTATTTTTAAGTGGAACAGATATTGGAAAACTAGTCTATGATTTTCAGGAAAAAAATACATTTTTCTTACGTCCTATCCTTGCCAATATTGAGGGGGCAGAATTTACGGTAGGGGATATTTCTTTCCTGCAGAATAACCATATATTGTTCCAGTTTCAGGCTTTTGAATTAAAGTCAAAAATTGAAGAACAATTGGAAAAAAATGATATTTCTGAGGAGGTAAAAGTAAAATTAAGCCGCTTAAACAATGAGATATCAGAGAATGACAACCCGGTTTTATTCGTTGTGAATACAAATAATTAAGTTTATACTTGATCATATTACCAGCATAAAATAATATATGGATGAACCAGCCAGGGTTAACTAAGAAAATAACTTCCCTGTAAAATCATTTCACATCTTTCATTGTAAGCTGGATCCTCTTCCTGGTTACATCAACTTCAAGTACTTTAACTTGTACATGTTGGTGCAACTTTACCACATCATTAGGATTGCTGATAAATTTATTGGCCAACTGGGAAATATGCACCAACCCGTCCTGTTTTACGCCAACATCAACAAATGCCCCAAAATTAGTAATATTGGTAACTATGCCAGGTAACACCATGCCCGGTTTCAAATCGTCAATTTTAAATACATCTTTGGAGAATTCAAAAACCTGCACCTTACTGCGGGGGTCCAACCCTGGCTTTTCCAATTCTTTCTTTATATCATTAAGTGTTGGAAGACCAATTGATGAAGTAATATATTTTTGCAAATTGATAGATTTGGTTTTCTCCGGGTTTTTAATCAGTTCTGTGATCATGCAGTTGGCATCTTGTGCCATTTTTTCAACAATATGGTAACTCTCGGGGTGAACAGCACTATTGTCCAGAGGGTTTTGTGCATTAGGGATTCTTAAAAACCCGGCACACTGTTCAAACGCTTTTGCCCCCATGCGCGGAACATTTTTTAATTCTTCCCTCGATTTAAAAGAACCGTTGTCTTTCCTGTAATCAATAACATTTTGGGCAAGTTGCGGACCAAGCCCCGATATATAAGTGAGAATGTGTTTGCTTGCCGTGTTTACATTTACGCCAACCATGTTTACGCAGTTTTCTACTACCTGGTCTAGGCCGCTTTTTAATTTATTCTGGTCTACATCATGCTGGTATTGCCCCACACCAATTGATTTGGGGTCAATTTTTACTAGCTCGGCCAGTGGGTCCATTAACCTTCTGCCAATCGATACGGCCCCGCGTACGGTTACATCATATTGGGGAAATTCTTCACGGGCAATTTTTGATGCTGAATATACCGAAGCACCACTTTCACTTACCACAAAAACACTTACATCACGGTTGAAGCGGAGGTTTCGTACAAAATTCTCTGTTTCACGGCTGGCTGTACCATTTCCTATTGCAATGGCTTCGATCTTATAAACTTCAACCATCGAAGTTAATTTCTTTGCGGCCATTTTGATTTCACTCTGCGGGGGATGTGGAAAAATGGTTTCGTTATGCAACAGGTTGGCCTGCTGGTCAAGGCATATTACCTTACATCCGGTACGATAACCGGGGTCTAGGGCCAATACCCTTTTTTGTCCAAGGGGAGGGGCCAGTAATAGTTGACGCAGGTTTTCAGCAAATACTTTAATAGCTTCATCATCTGCTTTTTCCTTGTAAATATTTCTAAATTCAGTTTCAATGGATGGTGATAATAATCTTTTGTAACTGTCAGTTATGGCCTTAGAAACCAGTTCCGATACCTCATAATACCCTGTAACAAAAATATTTTCCAGCTCTTGAATTACATCTTCTTCATCCGGGGCAATGCCAACCTTTAAAAAACCTTCTTTTTCACCGCGCATTAATGCCAGGAACCTGTGCGAAGGGCATTTGTTAAGCGGTTCGTTCCATTCAAAATAATCCTTGTATTTAATGCCATCTTCACTGTT
>JBNLCS010000480.1:0-5362 GCA_050303935.1 Bacteroidales bacterium | reverse complement strand
AGATAATATTTGAAAATCTATTAAACATACACCCTTGTTTCCTTTTCTGACAGGTGATTTATAACCCATCAATAATTTTTAACAATATGTACTATTATTTGTCAATAAGTACTAATTTATCATTCACTACTTTAATATTTTTCGGGCACTACTTAAATTTTTACATACACATATTATTAATTATAATGTTACAATTAAAACAGATACATACTATACGTGAGAATGGGACTACGCTTTTGTTTGATGTAGCAGATCTTAATATTTTCAGGGTAAATGAGCGTGTGGCCGATGAGTTGGTAAAGCTTTCGGCCTTGGAAGGGGTTGATGAAACCCAAACGGCCCCTGAATTAATAGATATTATAAAAAAGATGGGATTGATATCCAACGAAAAACCGGAAAAGGTTTTGGAGAGTTACCCGTTAAAAAGTATTACCATTAATATTGCGCAAATGTGTAACCTGAATTGTATCTATTGTTATGGTGGGGATGGGGACTATGGTGAACAAGGGTTAATGGGACGTGATGTAGCTTTTAAGGCCGTTGACTGGCTTTTTAGCGAATCAGGAAAAGCCGGGGAAGTTAATGTAACCTTTTTTGGGGGTGAACCATTGATGAATATCCCCTTGATGAAAGAAGTTGTTGATTATTCCCGCGAAAAGGCAAAGGAAATGAACAAAAAAGTCAGTTTCTCGATCACCACAAACGGAACATTATTAGACGATGAGATCATTAAATATTTTAATGATAATAAATTCAGTGTTGTGGCCAGCTTTGACGGGGACAAAGAAATACAGGATAAAAATCGCCCTTTTAAAGATGGCAGGGGGTCTTTTGATAGTATAGCTGCAAACATGAAAAAGTTTCTTGCCACGCGTAATGGTAACCTTACCGCCCGTGCTACGGTAACAAGCCATAATGTCAACCTTAAACAAATTAGGCAAAACCTGTATGATTTTGGTTTTCGCAAAGCCCATGTTGTAGTAGCTACCAAACCAGTGTTACATAAAAAGGAAGAGAAGGAAAACCGGATAGCTTTTGATAAAGAAGAAAGGGAAGCAATTTTCAAAGATATTGAAATAGAGGTAGGGGATTTTGTTGAAGCCGTAAAAAAAATGGACAAGCAAAAAGCAAATAACACGCGGCAAATTGGACAGATAATAACCAGTTTGCAAAAAAAAGCAAAACGGCAGTATTCATGTGGTTTGGCAAGGGCCTTATATGCTATAAGCATTAATGGGGACATATATCCCTGTCATCGTTTTGTAGGACAGGAACAATTTAAAATGGGAAATATTTTTGATAAAGAAATAGACAGGTTTAAATATCTCAAGCAAGTACAGATATCAACAAATCCTAATTGTAATGAATGCTGGGCCCGGTTTTTATGCGGGGGGGGATGTTATATGAATAATTTTTCAGAAACAGGGGATATGTTTAACCCTGATACAAATCATTGTGAAGTATTTAAAAGAAAAGCTGAAAAGACCATATTGTCTTATAATAGTTTCACGGCTCCCGAACGGGAGTTTATATCAAAAAACGTATAGTATCACATGCATAGTACGAAACATAATATCTACCCTATCATTATAAACCTGAGCTCACTATGTCAGACCAAATAGAAACAACAAAATAAGAAGCAATGGAACTGGAAGTTTTAAAAAGTGAAATATTAACAAGTCATGACCCGGATACATGGCACATTATTGAACAAAGTGGGAAATTCTATTTCTTTAGCAGGGTGGCCCCTTTATTTTATGAAATCTCATCAGATGCCTGTCAAGTTATCAGTTTGCTTAAGGACAAACCTGTTTCGATGAAAGAAATACCCAGGGAAGTTTCAGTGGAAGTATTATCAGAATTCAGGGAGGTTGTGCAAGATTTGAAGGACCTTAACGAAACACGTAATGGGCTTACTGATGATTGCAAAACATCCATGTGCCTTGACGGGAATTCAGATGTTTTAAAGATATCAGGGGTTTTTCTTGGATTCTCTACAGCAGAACAAGCAAAAGAATTCATAGATAAGAAAGGTTCATTCAAAAATATTGTTTCTGATTTTGGAAATAAACAAAGCCGGTATATTACAGTGATAATTTCTAAGCCTGCCGGGATAGGAATAGATAATCTGAGGGATATGGTTAAAATGCTGACTGGCATATTTGATAAACTGAATTTAAGCATGGTCTTACTAATTAACGATATCAATATGTGCAATCAATTAGCAATTGATTTCCCGGACTATAAAATTTTACCCGAAAGGAAAATATCTATAAATACTTTTCAGGGTTCGGCTGCAAACGATCTTTTTCAGGCATGGGAGGTGCCAAAACTTCTATTGGAAGGTACGGAAAAATACGATCAAATCCAGAAAGTGCTTAAATCACGGGATATCAAAAATGTAGAGTTTGATTACAGCCAAATTCAAAGTGATGAAGGGGTGAAAAATATAGTGGGGTTATTTGAAAAGGTATCAACCATGTATATTGAGAAGTTGGAGAAAAAGAACCGTTTAGAATTCAATGTGGTGAATTTTACAAACCAGTTGCGGGCACTTGGTGATAAGTACATTCTAAAACATAGCTCGGGATCAGCCAGGAACCTGTGGATTGATAACGATCTCAAAATATATCCATGCAAACCCGCGAATGACAATTATATAGGAAACATGGGCAGTGGCCTTGAAGGGGAAGCTTTCAAAAATTTTAAGGATAAGGTTGAATTGGGAACAAGTGAATGTGCAAGTTGCTGGTGTAAAAATATATGCAACCTGCGCCAGGATATGTCGCTACGTATGCAATATAACGCGAATTACCTCTGTGAACTGAACAGGGGGCTCAACAAGATACTAGTGCATGCTTATACGCAGATATTTCAGGTCATGCCTGGTTTTCTTGGGAAAAAGGATTTTAATGATATACAAATAATCGAAAATGAAGAATTTTCGGTTTACCAAATCAATTAACATTATTAATTTATTAAAACTTGTAATTATGAAACACTTTAAATTAGGTTTGAGCTTAAGCGGAATTAAACTTCCCGAAACTGCATGTTTGGTTACTGATATTTGTGAGATGGAACATCCCGGTGTTGAGAAATGTACTTTAAGCGATGTATGTTCAGATGATTGGGGCGATTGTAACACAGAAGATTACTGTTATTACGATTTTGGAAATTGTACGACTTCTGTGGATAATTGCGGATCAATTGATTTTTGTGATAAACCAACAGATTATTGTCATCCATCATTTGATAGGTAACTGGAAGTGAATTAAAAATTTTAACTGCAATTGAAAATATGCGGTAATTTCGAAGAACTTGAATTTTGTGATTTAATAATTTACAAAATCAAGTTCTTCATTCGTTTTATAATATTTTTGTCACCTTGTTATACCTGATTCTTATTTGAAAACATATTAAACTAAATTGAAAAGAAAACCGTTATACAAACAATTTGATAATCAAGATAATGGTATCTCCTGTCTTCGAATGGTCGCCAAATATTATGGTAAACTGTACGATTTAATAGATCTGAGGAAAAGGGCATTTATAGCCGGAAAAGGTGCTGGGATGCTAAATATTGCATATGCCGCAGAAGGTATAGGTTTTAGGACTGTTAAAACCGACCTGACCTGGGTCCAGTTAAAAAATGAGGCAAACCTTCCTTGTATCGCGGCATGGGGCCAAAAAAAATTCGTTGTAATCTATTCAATACGCCAAAAAAAAGGTTGGTTCTCTTTTTTTAATAGGAAAAAGGAAGATAACCATGTTATACAAATTGCAGACCCCACGTTTGGCTTGTTAAATCTTGAGAAAAAACAATTTATAAAGAACTGGATACAGCCTGTTAACGGTGAATCCAGTTCGGGCAAGGTGCTTCTGTTGGAACCTACACCAGCATTTTATAATGAAACCCCTGAAAAGGGGCAAAAGTATTTGTTAAAAAATTTTGCCCAATACTTAAGGCCTTATAAGAAGTTGATCGTTCAAGTGATTTTAAGTATCCTGGTTGCCACCCTAATAGGGTTGGTATTACCATTTTTGACCCAATCAGTTGTTGATTATGGTATCAATAATAATGACCTGAATTTTGTATTGTTGATCCTTCTGGCCCGTATCCTTTTAACGGTAGGTCAAACAGCAAATTCTATGATCAGGAGTTGGCTTATGTTACACGTATCGAGCCGCTTGAGCATCAATATGGTCCAGGATTATCTGATTAAGTTAATGAAACTACCCTCATCTTTCTTTTTTTCAAGGATGACCGGGGACATATTGCAAAGAATAGGTGACCACCAGAGAATAAAATCTTTTCTTACCAGTACGGTTATCAATATGTTCACTTCGGTTATCACATTTGTAATGTATGCTACCGTAATGGCTTTTTACCATATAGGGTTGTTAGGTATTTTCCTTTTAGGGGCAATACTGAATACAGGATGGATATTGTTCTTCATGAAGAAAAGAAGGGAACTTGATTACAAAGGTTTTCAAGTTGCTTCTGAAAATAAAGATATTGTTATACAACTTGTTGACGGGATTCATGATATAAAATTAAATAATTGTGAAAAATCAAAGCGTTGGAACTGGGAAAACAACCAGGCCAAATCGTATAAAATTGGGATCCAAAACCTCACGTTACAACAAGTTCAGAACGCCGGGTCTACTTTTATAAACCAAACAACCAATGTGTTCGTGTCTTATATTGCTGCCAAAGCAGTAATTTTGGGTGACATGACCCTGGGGATGATGATGGCGGTTCAGTTTATCCTGGGCCAACTCGGCGGGCCAATTGGTTCATTTATTGGGTATGTATATGCTTGGCAGGATGCTAAAATTAGCATGGAAAGGCTAAATGAAGTACATAATCATGAAAGTGAAGAAGAAAAACCGGATGGGGCTGAAATCCAACTTCATAAAGGGATAGAAGTCAGAAATCTTGTATTTCAATATGAGGGGCCCGATTCTGCAAAGGTACTTAATGATATAAACCTTCATATACCGCCTGATAAAGTTACGGCCATTGTTGGTACAAGCGGTAGTGGTAAAACCACCTTGTTAAAACTCCTTCTGGGGGTTTATAAACCGGTTGAAGGGGATATATTGATCAACGATATAGGGATGAACAATGTAAATAAGAACCTGTGGAGGTCCCGTTGCGGGGTGGTATTACAAGAAGGTTATATATTCTCGGATACCATTGCTAATAACATAGCTTTAACAGATGAAACACCGGATCTTGAAAAACTTGATAAGGCCACTGAAACTGCAAGGTTAAAAGATTTCGTGGAATCATTGCCGTATTTGTATGACACTGAAATTGGAGTACGGGGACAAAGGTTAAGTTCAGGGCAAAAACAAC
>JBNLCS010000479.1:0-5252 GCA_050303935.1 Bacteroidales bacterium | reverse complement strand
TACAAATTGGTGTGGAAGTTCCGTCTACTGTGAATGCGGGTGAAGCATTTGAGGTGAGTGTGACGTTAAACAAAGGGGACATAACTGGGTTTGCACGATATATGCAACAGCTTCCGTATGGTTTAACGGCTGTTCCCAATGAATCTGCAAATGCTGATTTTACGTTTAAAGACCAAAAAATCAGGCTTATTTGGCTAAGATTGGCGAAAGATGATGAAACAGTTACTTTTAAATATAACATTTTAGTTGATCAACGGTTGAAAGGGGAATTTAATTTTCAGGGTTTGTTCTCTTATATTGAGAATAATGAACGTAAGTCAATTGGTACCGTGAGCCCAATAATTAACATACTTCCAAATCCAGCCCTGCCTCCTGATGAAATTGTTGACATTAATGAGTTTGGCGATGCGGTAATACAAAACCTTACACCGGCTCCCAGAGAGAATGTGATGTGTATAAGGCAGGCCCCTAAATTAAACGAAACAAAAGATGCTTACATTATAAATATCCTAGTACATAAAGCAACTGATCGGTTTGCTAAAATTGAGGAAACTATCCCGAATGGCTATACAGTTCAGGTCTTAGAGGAAAGAGATGCCATATTTTCGTATCGGGACAATCTCGTTAAATTTCTTTGGATGAATTTACCAGCTGAGGAATATTTTAGTGTAAGTTATAAATTGGTCCCGGATGATAATATTACTCAGAAAATGGACATAAAAGGTACTTTTTCATATATTGAAGACGATGATAAAACAACTGAAGTTGAGATAATACAAGAGGATTTTGAATTGGCTGATTATACACCTGAAAAAATTGAAGAAGTATTTGCACGGCTAATAGGCGGACAGGAAATAACCCAAACTTTAGTTGATACCTCTAGTATTGCAGAAAATAACATTGATGAACAAAAGGACACAACAAAAGCGGAAGAAAGTGGTAAACGGCCTTCATTTATAACCGATAACAAGCAAAATGTCCCACAAAAAAATAAAACGCAAACAACAAAAAGAAAAACCCAATCAAGATACATAGGTAAAACAGATCTATTAACTCCTGAAAAGGGTATTTACTATAGGGTTCAGGTAGCTGCTGGTCACAATCCGGTTAATATACGTAGATATTTTCGTAAATTTAATCTTGAAAAAACAGTAAAAAAAGAACTACATGATGGATGGTATAAATATTCGGTAGGGTCTTTTAAAGAATATAAGGAAGCAAGGGATTACCGCAACTATATATGGCGTACAACATTGATTGATGATGCATTTGTTTCAGCTTACAATGAAGGTGACCGTATTACTGTTCAGGAAGCGTTAATGATAGCTAATCAGAGGTGGTACAAATAACCAGATTGCTACTTTTGCGTATAATGATTGAGAAGATTAGGATATGAAAAAGTTTTTGGTATACATATTATTGTTTGTTTCACTGTTCTTGCATGCGCAAGATGAGTCTATTTACGAAGAACTTTTGCGTGAGGTTGTTGAAGTTGAAAATCCGGTGTATAAGCCTGTTATTGGTGGTGGAATCGGTTTGATGGGTTTTTTTGGGGATGTTAAAAATACCTATGGAAGCCTATTGTTTAACATGCCGGCCTATAAGGTTAATGTATCTACTTTTGTGGATGAAAAACATGTAATAAAAGCGAATTTTACATTTTTAACCGGTCTTTTAAATGCTAATGAAAGATCATATACGGACGTATCAAGAAATTTAAATTTTGAATCAAATATAAACAGCTTTGGGGTAAACCTTGAATATGGTTTTAGTAATTTTTTTAAAGAAGGGGCAAGAATGTCACCTTTTATTTCAGCCGGGCTAGAAATATTTCTTTTTAGTTCCAAAACAGATGCATTCAGGTTAGATCCTGACCCGGATAATCCACAAGATTTTATAAGGACTTATTACAATTATTGGAGTGACGGAACAATTCGGGATTTACCCGAAACAGAGGCAAACATATTTCAAAGCAATATAATAAAAAGGGATTATGTTGTTGATACCGATTTAAGAGGTGAAAGGGATGTATGGGGATATACAGCTGATTATTCACAAAATTCGCTAGCTATACCAATTGATATAGGCTTGGATTTCATAGTGAGCGACCGTTTTAAGGTTAGGTTGGGCACTTCATTGCATTATACTTTTACCGATTATCTTGATCATCTTGCCCCGAACAATATTTTAGGCTTGGAGGCCAATTCAAGAAATGATATTTTTACATATACGTATGCAACTATCCACCTGGATTTATTTTCAGAAGCCAAACAAATTGAAGTACGAAAACTTTTTGTAGATGTGGATTATGACATGGCACTTCTCGAAGATCTTGATAATGATGGTGTAATGGACTGGTTAGATGAATGTTTGGATACACCCATGAATTTAGTAACTGATAGTACGGGTTGTCCAGTGGATGATGATAATGATGGCGTTCCGAACTATCTTGATTTGGAATTGGATACTCCTCCTGGAGCATATGTAAACAAAGACGGAGTCCAAATAAGTGAAGAAGAATTAATCGCTTTACTAGATAATTCATCAGCTGTGCCACGAAAAGACATTGATTTGTATATTAGAAAAATAGATGATATAACATATTCCAAGTATTACGGAATTTCAAATTTAGACATACCCGATAAATTTAGGGTAGTAGATTTAAATGGAGACGGATATATTTCATTTGATGAAGTGCTTGATACCATTGATGGGTTTTTTGAATTTGATTCAGAACTGACTACAGAAGATATTTATGAACTTAATGAGTTTTTCTTTGCTCAATAGTTATGTTTTCTTAACCTTTCAAGATCACGTTGCGTATCTTTCTTTTTAATACTTTCACGTTTATCGTATTCTTTTTTACCCCTCCCTAAGGCTATTTCCAGTTTTGCCAAACCTTCGTTATTTATGAACAGCCGCAATGCAATTAAGGTAAATCCTTTTTCTTTTACCTTTTTTTCAAGTTTTTTAAGTTCTTTGCGTTGAAGAAGAAGTTTTCGGTTTCTATATGGATCGTGGTTATTATAAGTTCCGTGAGAATACTCAGCAATGCGCATACCTTTTACCCAAAGTTCATTTTTGCTAAAAAAGCAAAAACAATCTACCAGGCTTGCTTTGCCATCGCGTATGGACTTAATTTCTGTGCCTTGCAATTGGATTCCTGCTGTATATTTTTCAATTAACTCATAATCGAAGTATGCTTTTTTATTTTTAATATTTATCTTGTTTGCCATATCTCATTAGAATCAAAAACAGAACCTTCCTAATAATTTTCCATTAAAAAAATGCAGTTTGTTAAAGCAATGCCAAAATTAAGATACTTTTGTAATTTATGAAATATGAATTTTCATTGAATGGAGAAAAAAAGTAAAAGTAATTTGATTATTACAATACTTGGTCCTACTGCGAGCGGGAAAACAAGGATTGCAGCAGAATTGGCTGCAGATATAAATGGTGAAATAATAAGTGCCGACTCCAGACAAGTGTATAAACATATGGACCTGGGTACCGGAAAGGATTATGAAGATTATAAAGTGAATGGACAATTTATACCTTTTCATTTGGTGGATATAAGGGAAGCAGGGGAGAAGTACAATTTATTTGAATTTCAACACGATTTTTATGAAGTGTATGATAAAATTATTAAAAGAAAAAAATTACCCATATTGTGTGGCGGTACAGGTTTGTATATTGAGGCAGCCACAAAAGGGTATAAAATGAAAGCAGTGCCACCGGATTATGATCTTCGCAATGAACTTGAAAAGAAAAATATTGAAGAACTGGCAGATATCCTGAAAACATACAGAAAATTACATAATAAAACGGATATTGATACTAAAAAGAGAGCTATCAGGGCAATTGAAATTGAAAAATATCAGAAAGAACATCCGGAAATAAGTAATTATCCAAGGTTGAACCCTATATATATAGGTGTGAAATTTGACCGTGCTTCGCAACGCAGAAGAATTACGGAACGTTTGGAACAAAGGCTAAAAAACGGGATGATAGAAGAAGTGGGGATTTTGCTAAAAAAAGGCATTGCACCTGAAGACTTAATTTATTATGGTCTGGAGTATAAGTATCTTACTAAATATGTTACAGGTAATATAACCTATGAGGAAATGTTTACCGGATTGAATACGGCCATTCATCAGTTTGCCAAAAGGCAAATGACATGGTTTAGAAGGATGGAACGTAATGGTAATAAAATATACTGGCTTGACGGATATGAACCAATAGGAAACAAAATAGAAAGGATTAAAAGCGTTTTAAAGGCTCTTTAGAAGTAGTAGCATACCATTTTGTAACTACTGTTATGTCAACAGAAAAGTGACAGATGAAACCATTTGGGAAAGCTCATGAAAAAAAGACAAAGTCTCTCCATATCAAAAATGATGCGTCACAATAAATTATTTCTTGTTGTATTTTAGTTTCTGAATGTTTATTGTTTACTACCTCGACATATAAACAACAGGTTATACTGTTGCATTTAGTTATTTAATAGGACTTCCGGCTTTTTTATTTCAGATATCTATTTTCTTTTTTCTGTGCCCGCAATCCCTTTCTTTAAACCCAAAAGTTTAATTAGAAAAATCTAATTGACATTTCGAATAAGTAAATCTAAACAATTCAGCAAAACGGAATTGTAAGATGTTCTAATTTGGGATTAACCCCGGATTCAACCTTCCAGTCTTCACTTTTGAGAATAGGTGGTGCCTCCTAATGACTATTCTGGGTTAAACTTTTTGCAACGCTTGCTTAATTTTATTTTCCAATTCTTCCATTAGTTCCGGGTTGTCATCAATAATGCCCTTTACAGCATCTCTTCCCTGGCCAAGTTTCGTGTCGCCATAGCTAAACCAGGACCCGCTTTTTTTGATAATTTCAAGTTCGACACCCAAGTCAATAATTTCTCCGGTTTTAGAAATTCCTTCGCCGTACATAATATCAAACTCAGCTTTCTTAAACGGTGGTGCCAGTTTGTTTTTAACAATTTTTACCCTGGTCCTGTTACCTTTAATATCTTCACCGTCTTTTATCTGTGTAGTTTTTCTTATATCAACCCTTACAGTAGCATAAAATTTGAGGGCATTTCCACCTGTAGTAGTTTCAGGGTTACCAAACATAACACCAATTTTTTCCCTTAACTGGTTTATAAAGACACAGGTTGTATTTGTTTTATTAATGTTGGCGGTTAATTTTCTTAGGGCTTGTGACATTAAACGGGCTTGCAGGCCCATTTTTGAGTC
>JBNLCS010000478.1:0-3342 GCA_050303935.1 Bacteroidales bacterium | reverse complement strand
TAATAACATACGAACCAATATCCTTATTGGCAACGTATAATTGATTTAAACAGGGAACGAAAATTACTCCTATTATTGGAATATTGTTTTCAACCAGTGCAATATTTACGGTAAATTCACCATTTCTTTTTATAAATTCTTTTGTCCCATCGAGAGGATCAACAAGCCAAAAAGTTTTCCAGTCCTTTCTATCTTCGAAAGGAATTTCTTTACCTTCTTCACTTAAAATTGGTAAATCTGTTGATTCAAGATGTTTTTTTATCACCTTGTGTGCATTCAGATCTGCTTTTGTAAGCGGAGAGTTATCCTGTTTAATTTTTACCCCAAAATCTTCTTCGTTGTAAACTTGTAAAATTTCATCTCCGGCTTCAATGGAAGCTTTAATTGCAATTATAGTTAAATCATTAATATTCATCATCATACAATACTATTAAAAATATAATGCCCACAAAATTAGTACCGTTACAGCCATATAAATGAGAGTTAAAGGTGAGCCTATCTTCAAAAAATCCTTAAATGTATACCCACCCGGACCATATACCATCAGGTTTGTTTGATACCCAATTGGGGTCATAAAGTTTGCAGCACATGCATAAGCAACAATTAAAACAAAAGGCATTGATGGTAATTCCAGGTTTGCTGCCATTTGAATTGAAATTGGAAAGACAATACCTACCGCAGCTTTATTGGTAATATAGGCAGCTAAAATGGTTGAAACGAAATAGATACCAAATAGTAAGCCCACTTTTCCAAGAGGTAAAAATAACGAAATCATTCCATTAGCAATTAACTCTGCTGCACCCGACTTAGTCATAGCGGTCCCTAAAGCCAATGACAACACAATAATCAACCCCAAGTTGTAATCAACACTGCGTGGCAATAACTTTGGATTGGTAATTTTAAATATCAGGCTTAATAATATAACTACCAACAAACCTGTAAAAAGTGACAATATATTAAATGCATGAAGGACGATTGCAGCAACAGTACCACCAAACAAGGTTAAAATTTTATACCACTCCAACTTGACAAAATCCTTAACCTTTTGAATAAAATAGAAATCCTGGGTATTCACGGTAAGGTTTTTAAAATCCTCACCAGTATAAAGCAATAATACATCTCCAGCCCTCAACGAAACCTGTCCAATTTTGCCGGGTACCCTTTCACCATTTCGGTGAATAGATATAATTGCAGCATCATATTTGCCCCTGAAATTAACTTCACGAACTGTTTTATTAATAATTGTTGAGTTTTGAGAAACGACTACCTCGATGATTTCCGATTTTTTTCTTTTACTTAGCATCCCTATTTCAGGAAGGCTCAAACCGGATTTTGTGTTTATCAGGTCAACAATTTTTTCAGTATCCCCTGCAAAAATCAAAATATCGTCCTGATCAATTATCATGGAAGGTGATACAGGTGAAAAACTAAATGATCCCCTGATAATTTCAACCAAATATAATCCCTTCAGGTTTCGCATACCGGCTTCTTCAATAGTTTGCCCTACCAGGTTAGAATTGTTTTTAACTTTTGCCTCTATTAAGTATTCCCTATTATTAGAATTTACCTCATCAACCAAGGGTTTTCGGTTAGGTAACAATTTTTCGCTCAACAGTAAATAAGCAAAACCAATCACAGTCATGGCTATTCCAACAGGGGCAAAATCGAACAAATTTAACCTTTCTAAATCCTGACTTATTATTTGCTTACCTTCCTGATCATTTCTCATTTGTTCTTCTTTCACAAGTCCGTCAACAATAAGATTGGTAGATGTTCCAATAAGGGTAATATTACCACCAAGAATAGCAGCAAACGATAAAGGCATCAGGAATTTTGACGGGGCAAAATTTTTGCGTTTACACCAACTGTGAACATATGGCATCATCACAGCAACCAAAGGAGTATTATTTAAAAACGCTGAAAATACTGCAACAATACCCATCATGCGACTCAAAAAGCCCTTGTACGATTTTGCATTTAAAAATAAACGATCGAAAATGTTCTCTATAACATTGGTCTGCTTTATCATATCGCCAATAAGAAGAAGCATAATAATAACAGCAACCTGTTCATTAGCAAAACCATGTAAGATTTCCGCCGGGGTAAGAACACGGGCTACCCCAAGAAAAGCAATAGCCAGCACAAATGTAAAAGACGCCCCGAGCCATTCCCTGTACAAGACGACAAGAATAAATACAAGGGCAATAAATACAAGTATAAGATCAATATTAAATGCACCCATCCGTTAACATAAGGTTTGCTCGTTTGTTTAAACTTCAATATTAGCAATATTTTTTCGTATATAAAACTTAGTGTCTTTATTAATATTTTGTATTGATAACACCTGCAAGTCCCTATTATTTTGCAATTAACACACTTTTATCATAAAATATTCATTTATTAATGTATGATAAATTAATAAGGACTTTGTTAATAGATGAGGAGAGATAAAAAATTAAAGTATTATAATTATTAATTATCTTTAAAATTCTACCATTATGCCCACTGTGGGTAACACAGTCCCACTTGATGTTGGAATGTTCTTAAGTTGATACCTGTTCCCATTATCCAGAAGAATAAAGTTCCCATTTTCATCTTTATCCCGAACGATATAATCAGGCGATTTTGCCGGAAAGTTATATAGGTTTTGAATATCAAGGTACAACATAAGCGACCATTTATTAAAAAAGAATTTTTTAGCTACCCTTATATCCAAGTGGTGAAAATCATTTAGCCGAACAGCATTAATACGGTCATAATCAAGATAAGGCCCTCCATTTATATCATATGCCTGCCGTATAGATGAAAGCTCAAGGTCGTATGGCGTATATGGCAACGCACCAACGAAGCGCCATTTAAAACCGGCCGACCAGTTTTTTTTGAATGTTTTAACGGCTGTGGCTGTTAATAAATGTCTACTGTCCCAAGTTGATGGAATTAGATTGCCATGTTTATCATCAAATTCACTTCGTACAAAAGTGTACGCTATAATTAAATTAAATTTTTGCAATCGAGTCCTGTTGGTGATTTCAAAACCATAGGCCCTTCCCTTTCCGGTTGAAACTACTTCTTCATCGCCAACTACCCCAAAATCACCACCTTTATTTGCCAGGCTAATGGAGTCAAGCAATGAGAATGGGTAGTTTGAATAATCTTTAAAAAATCCTTCAACCGTAAAATTTATATTGGATCTATATTTATATTCAATCCCTGTAATATAATGATTCACACTGATATATTTCAGTTCATTCCCCTTGTTTACAAGTTCACCTGAACCACTTCTGTAACCCAACGTTGTATAAGCAGGCAATTGTTTATAAATACCTGTATTGGCATTTAAGC
>JBNLCS010000477.1:0-4182 GCA_050303935.1 Bacteroidales bacterium | reverse complement strand
GTGTACCGCTATACCAATCAAGAAAAACGCGGTTAGCAACAGGGCCTATAACAGCAATACCCGTAATTACTTTTTTATCTAAAGGTAAAAGGTTATTTTCATTTTTGAGCAAAACAATAGATTTTTGGGTAACTAACTTTGCCAACCTTTGATTTTGTATTTTGTTCCATGGGGGAACGGTATCTTCAACACCAATTTTACTATAGGGCACTTTATTCTGCGGATCAAGCAACCCCAGTTTTATCATAACCCTGAAATTACCTTTTAACACACTATCGATGGACGCTTCATTCAGATAATTTTTATCAAGTGCCTCATTTACCCCCTCCTTGTATTTATCAAGAAACTGACCAATTCCTGCATTTATACATGCTGCGGCTGCCAAACTAAGGTCAGGATAATACCTATGGCTGTTAACGAGCATCCTATACGCGCCACCATCTGTACAGATAATCCCATCCTGGCCCCATTCATTCACAGCAATTTCTTTCAACATGGGATGTACCGTACAGGGTATACCATTGTACGCATTATACGCAGCCATAAATGCCCTTGAACCACCAACAGTAACCCCTTTATAAAAAGGAAATGCATAGTATTCCCTCCATAATCTTTCATCAAAATTTGATGAGGAGCTATCGCGACTGTTTTCATTACTGTTAGCAAGGAAATGTTTCATTAAAGAAGCCGAACGCCAATATTTAGGATGATCACCCTGTAAGCCTTGAATATAGGATATTACCAACTGGCTATTCAGCCACGCGTCTTCGCCAAAGCATTCTTCGTTTCTGCCCCATCGGGGATCCCTTCCTATATCGGCATTTGGTGCCCTTATAACCAAGCCTCCACGTTGAAAAGATTTATTTTGATATAGAAACCTAGCTTCAGTACTTTCAATTTCTGCAACTTCCTTTATGAGTTGCCTATCCCATGTCATGGCCAAACCTATTGATTGCGGAAAAGTTGTAGTGGGGACAGTTCCGCCATACTTTTTTCCCCAATTAGCCGGACCACCCTGCGACAAGCCATGCAAACCCTCAACATGCCCGCTGCATATTACACCAAGTCGGGGAATTGAAGGATTGGTACTTAAACAAGCTACCTTCTCCTCCAGGGTCATAATAGAAAGTAAATTATTTATTCGTTGTTCGGCTGGAAGCTCAGGATTTTGAAACGGGTATTTATAATTTTCATTTGCTTTGGTAATAACAGGCCATGAAAAGCAAATCAATAAAAAACCATATGTTAACGTTTCATTTGTTTTTCTCACCAGCAATTAAAAATTTAATCTGTTACTTTAAACTTCACTTTACCATTATATGGATCTTGCGATAATGAAAATTCACCATCTTTTTGAACCAGCTTAAGTTCCTTAAGGCTATCATCACCTGGAATATAAATTATTGCCATAGCACTTTCCTTATCAGCTGAATAAACTTTCAATTCCAACTCAGACCAATCCATATATTTTGTTGACTGGGCAAGTTTTATATGAGGAATAACAGCACCATCACGGACAAGCATCACAACGGGTATTTCCCCGGCTTCAATATTGTTCCAGCCTTTTGAATATACATTGCCTGTTTGGTAATCAATCCATTTCCCGTTTGGCAAATACACGTCACGCCTGTTTGATGATTCAATCAAAGGAGCGACAAGAATATCGGAGCCAAAGAGGTATTGATCGTCAATAAGCCATGAACCGGGATCATCAGGATATTCAACAAATAAAGCCCGAACCATTGGCAAGCCTGTTTCAGTACAATGTTTGGCCTGGGCATATATATACGGCATCAACTGATATCGCATATTTGCAGCTTTCCGAAAATCATTCATAAAAGATTCACCATATTCCCAAGGTTCTTTTGGTGGCGCCCCATGACTACGGGTATGAGAAGTTAACATACCAAACGGTGTCCACCGACGATAGATATCTTCAGGGGTTTTAAGCACAAAGCCCCCAATATCGTGACTCCAGAAAGAAAAACCGCTCAATCCTATTGAAAGGCCACCCCTTAAGGAAGTAGACATGGCAGAATTTGTATTGGCCGGATCACCGCCCCAATGTACCGGATAACGCTGGCTTCCGGCCCATGTACTGCGTGCCCATATAATGTTTTCCCCGTTTACTTCTTTCGTTATGTCTGCAACGGTTTTATTATATCTTAACGGATAGAGATTATGTTCATAAAACCCGGTTTTACCCGAATGGTATATGCCATCATACGGAGCTGCCTCACCAAAATCAACTTTTATGGCCCCAACACCCAATTCAAGCAATCCTTTTATTTTTTCCTGATACCACTTAACCGTTTCAGGGTTTGAAAAATCAAGCACTGCATCTTCATATGGAATATTCCCACGTTTATCTTTAACGACCATATCTTTCTCAATCAATTCATTAAAATATTTGTTTTTGGGAGTAAAATATGGTAATTGCCATAAAGAGATATGAAAACCATCTTTTTTAAGGTCTGAAATCATTTTTCCCGGGTTTTTAAAGCGGCTTGAGGAAAACTGATAATCGCATCGCCAATCTGTTTCAAACCATCCGGTGTCAAAATGTATCACATCACATGGGATTTTATTCACCCTAAGCTTATCGGCAACAGCATACCCCTCTTCTTCTGAGAAATATGTGATCCTGCTCATCCAGAACCCAAAAGACCATAAAGGTGGCATTTGAGCCTTTCCTGTCAGAGCGGTATAAGCATCAAGAACATCCTTTGGTTCACCAATAAAAATAAAAAGATCGAGCAAATCATCCCCAATCATCATTGAATTTACCCCATTAAAATATTTACCAAAATCACATGTAATAGGAGAAGATGTATGCATAAACACCCCGTACCCTTTGCTACTCATATAAAATGGGACAGGTTTGTACATGGTTTCGTTTTGCACACCATTGGCATCATCGGTACAAAGTACAATTTTTTGTCCCCGTTTGTTAAATTGGGTATATGACTCACCACAACCGAAAATTTTTTCGCCTGGTGACAGGGAAAATGTAGCGGAAAAGCTTCTCGAATAATCGGAAGCCCTTCTTACAAACGAAAAAGGCAGAACGGGAGTGTAAGTGGTAACAGCATTGTCCTGATGGTGATTGGTTTGGGTAAGCAACTCCCCATTAGCATCATAGACAGCTACCCTCCACGGATAAATATTTATTTCTACCGAACCGTATTTGTTCGAATACCTATGCCCTTTATTTGTTTTCTCATATTTCCAGGAATTATCAATAGGAGCTGTTCCTGTAACAAGCATTAATGATTTCTCACTTTTAAACTGAGGGCCTGATAAAGCTTTAATCCTCACTGTTCTGGGAGAAACAAATTCAATTGAAAATGGCAGAGAAGGTGAAGCGGCATATTCCGTGGCAGGAAATTCATTTGCCACAACCGGTTTAAGCATTCCTAACATATTATTAAAAGCAAGCCTGGTTGCATATTCATATCTTTTATAAATAATTTCGCCAGCACCAGTTTTTGGATCGAACTTTGAAAGACTGTCTGCCAAATAATACGTATTAGAAAAATCCCTAAAGTCCCCGCTAATATCAACAGGTTCATTAAGTAACCTGTTCAATGGTGCAACAGGAGGTATTTGCGCATGTAAAAAACTAAAGGATAATACAAAACCTGTTAAAAAAAACTGTATCTTTTTCATTGTAATTCTTAATTGTAATTTTAATGCATAGAATTCAGTACATAGAAAAATGATCTTCACCGCATAAAAGCAAATGAAGATCATTGTAACCATTGACACTAATTCCTATTTTTAACTATAAACTTAAAAAATTATTAAAAGAACTAATTATTAAAACAATATATTATGTTTATTTTAATAGCTCAACAATATTAGTAAGATAAAAAATAGAGCGATGGCCAAAATGTTAACTTGTGTATGCAAGAATGTTAAGTATTATCTTTTTACACCTAACTAAACAATATTTTGCAACCGTTACAGACCATGTTTAAATTTTATCACACAGTTAAACCAACAACAAAATGATGCACCTATTCAATTGGGAAAGCCAGGTAACATTTACTTTTGGTTCACTAAATTAAAAGCAATGCGTCACTACTTCATATTATTTTATACGTTCAAACACAACCTTTTTGTTTTCTATTATAAGACTAACATGCTGACAGTTACTTGGGTAATCGAATTTAAATTTTT
>JBNLCS010000476.1:0-1870 GCA_050303935.1 Bacteroidales bacterium | reverse complement strand
CAGACCGTATTGATGCACCCGTGCGGCAATCAGAATCTCAACATCCCTTACTATATCACTATTATTTATTATGCTTGTTTCTTTTCAAGCATGTACTAAAGATAACCTGGAAGACATTAGTCTTGGATCATGTGACACCATTAACATGACTTACACTAAGAACATTGCTGGAATATTTGAAAAAAATTGTTACGAATGCCATAACCAAAGCTACTTCAATAAGAATATTAAGTTGGACCGATATGGTGATTTGAGGGTAGCTGTTAATTCCGGTAAATTGTGGAAAGCAATTAATCATTTTGAGGGTGTTACACCTATGCCGTATCAACGATCGAAATTACCTGAATGCGAAATAGCAAAAATTAAAAACTGGATAAACAATGGGATGCCCTATTAAAAATAATAGAATATTGAAAACCATCCTTTGGTTCGTTCTTGTGCTTTTTTCATCTGGCCAAATGCAAGCACAAAGTTTGCTTGGCCTGCTGGATGAAGATGAAGTTGAACAAAAAGAAATAGTACGTGGAACATTCAAAGCAACGCGCCTTGTAAACGGGCACACGATTGAAACCCTGGGTGAAAAACAGTTTTTATTCTTAATTACTCACCGATTTGAATCGATTGATGAAGGTTTCAGGGATTTGTTCGGGTTGGACAATTCAATTATTCGCTTTGGTTTCGAATATGGAATAAATGATCGCCTGAATGCTGGCATAGGACGGTCCAACTATCATAAACTATATGACGGATATCTAAAATACAAGTTAATCCAACAATCTACAGGATTCGGAAGCGTCCCATTCTCGATTACATTACTATCATCCATGTCTGTTAATACTGAAGAATGGATAGATGATACCAAAGCTTTTGAAACAGCACACCGGATCAACTACGTTTACCAGGCATTAATTGCCAGTAAAATAAATTCAAAAATATCTTTACAAATGGTGCCAAGCATTGTGCACAAGAATCTGGTAAATACACGGGATGAAAATAATACAATAGGTGTCCTTGGTATGGGCGGGAGGTACAAAATAACAAACAGGTTTACCTGTAACATAGAATACTACTGGCTTTTCCCTAATCAAATTGCAAATATCTATACCAATATGTTATCCTTAGGTTTCGATATTGAAACAGGCGGGCATGTATTCCAACTGATATTTTCAAACTCCAGGGGCGTAACAGAAAAAACCATGTTAACCGAAACAACCGGCAAGTGGGCTGCTACTGACATTCATTTTGGATTTAATGTAAGTCGTTTTTTTTCATTTGATAATAAAGACAAATAATATGCGTAGTTGTAATATATTAATTTTATTACCTGTAATATTTTCTATTTCTCTAAAAGTTCCAGGACAGGAAGTGTATAAAGGCTCAAACGGTAAAGTCAATTTTACTTCAGATGCCCCCCTTGAACTTATACAAGCTAATTCGGATCAATTAAAAGGGGTGATTTTACCACTTGATAAATCATTTGCGTTTAAAGTCTCCATGAAAACTTTTGAAGGTTTCAACAGTAGCATGCAAAAAACCCATTTTAATGAAAACTACATTGAAACCGACAAATATCCGGAAGCTATATTTGAAGGCAAAATAATAGAAGATATTGATTTTAGTAAACCGGGAACTTATAAAGTACGCGGTAAGGGAAAGTTTAATGTGCATGGTGTTGAACAAATCAGAATAATAAGGTGCACATTGGTAATAAACCCGGAATCTGTTGTAATCACCTCTGAATTTAGCGTTTTTCTAGATGAACATAATATAAAAATCCCGAGCGTTGTGAAACAAAAAATTGCAGAGGAAATAATGGTTTCAATTAAAATAACACTTAAAGCCATTAAACTTTAAAGGAATTGCAAAGCAG
>JBNLCS010000475.1:0-3633 GCA_050303935.1 Bacteroidales bacterium | reverse complement strand
TTACTTCCATGCCTTCTTTCTCGCCCGAAACAAGTTTTTCCCCTATGCCGGGTATTATATTTATAAGAACTGAACCATCGCCTTTATTAAAAGGATGTTTTGAAAATATCACTCCAGAATAATCTGGATCAACCATCTCCTGGATAATAACAGAATATTCAGGAATATCGTTGCTTTTAATATTTTCTTTATACTGAATTTCCAGATAAGATGCAAATACCTGAAAAACAGCTTCTGAAATATTTCTGGTTTCAATATTCAGTTTTGTTTCAAATAGACCGGCATATGATTTTTCAAGTCCGTCCTCTGCCCTATTACTTGAACGAACCGCCCAACGCTTTTTTTTATCAATAGTAAATGCTTTTTCCCAGTTTCTTATTTCACTGTTTAGTTGTTCTTTAAAATCTTGTTTTGTTGAAATTTCTTTACAAGTAACCGCGTAAAAAGTTGGTACAGTAAATCCAAGGCGGACCAATTTTAAAAGTCCGTTTATTTTACCTCCATAAGCAGGCTGTTCTTGTAATTTTTTATATGAAACAATTTTTACCATTGAGAAATCTGATTCATTCCAATCAATCTGCAAAATACAGATTCTTTTTGTTACTTTTTAACTAAATGGTATAAACAACTTTATACATTAGTTGGTAACAACCATTGTCTTCTAAAACAACAGATAGTTCATAAAAAAAATGAATATCTTTGTTATATGAAACTCATAATTACTGGATCAACTGGGAGTGCAGGGGCGTACCTTACAAGGTATTTTGCTGAAAAAGGACATGAAATAATTGCCACAGGACAAATTAAAACACCCCCGGCAAATTTATTGAAATATGCTACTTACATACAGTCAGATATAACCAATAATTATGAGTTGCCCTCTGCAGATGCTTGTATACATACTGCTGCCTATAGCGATGATAAAACCAGGTTATCGAACTTATTGCCTGTAAATGAAGGGGGAACGTTAAACACATTGAAAGCTGCTAAAAAATGTGACAAATTTATTCATATATCTTCCTCATCCGTATACCTTCCAAATGGCACCCCCCTAGCTGAAGATATGGCTGGCAAACAAAACAATAACAGATTGTCGCCTTATGGATTATCCAAATTGTTAGCCGAAAAAGTATTGATTGATAATTTTAAAAATGAAGCATGTTTTATCCTAAGGCCCCGTGCCCATTATGGTGTGGGCGATAAAGTAATTTTACCCAGACTGCTAAAGCTGGTTAAGAACGAAAAACTGGTTTGTCCGGGTAAGATGAATATTAAGATATCCCTTACACATTATAAAAACCTCGCACACGCGGTTGAATGTTGTTTAAATAGTGATAAAAAAGGGGTGCATATTTATAATGTTTGTGATGATAAAACATATATAATGATTGATTTCATTAAAAAACTGACCTCATCATTGTTTCAAAAAAAACTGCCCACAAAGCATATACCTGTTTTGGCCCTTAAATTACTGGCCTTATTTAGAATAAATGGCATTACCCCCCTATTGGTACGTTCATTTACCAGGGATATGGTGTTAGATATAAACAAAATAAAAAATGAGTTGGGTTATGCCCCAAAAGCCATTTTTGAAACGGAATTAATGGAAATGGTGCAATGGGTTTACAAAATTGGTGGCCCGTATGCTTTGAACAGTGAAAGAAAAGAACTTGCATGGAAAGTGTAAAAAAACACCTTATTATCTTGATTAATTCAAACCAATTAATAAATTTGTTCATCCTAACAAACCAGTTATGAAAACTATAATAAAAAAACTTTTATCCTATTTTATGTTCGCCCTGTTGATAGGGTTGATATTCCATTTTTTATTCAATTATATGAAAACGCCTGAAACCACAGCAATGATGGTTATTAAGAAATTTATGCCTTTTTATCTGGGAGGAAGTATTTCATTAATGGTTTATTTCATATGGGGGAACACTGTTCACGACTTTTAATTCAGATTTAATTTTTTTGAATTATTATTTTGAAATTAATGATTAATCCATATATTTGCACTCAAATACAAGATGTGATGAGAAATAATATTACAGTCATTCTTACAATTGTCGTAGTTAGCGTGGTTGACAGGCTAAAGTAAGAATGGTGTAATAATACATAAAATATAATGAAAAGCCATTCTTAAAGCAAGAATGGCTTTTTTTAGTTAAACATGGTAAATTTTTAAGAAATTATGCAAAACACACTTAGGAGTTCAACAACAACGCAAGGCCGAAGGATGGCTGGAGCAAGAAGCCTGTGGAGAGCAAATGGAATGACAGACAAACAAATGGACCAACCTGTTATAGCCATTGTTAATTCGTTTACTCAATTTGTGCCGGGTCATGTTCATCTTCATGAAATAGGACAAAAAGTGAAACAAATTATTGAAGCCGAAGGCTGTTTTGCCGCAGAGTTTAACTCTATTGCCATTGATGATGGCATTGCTATGGGACATGATGGCATGCTTTATTCACTGCCTTCTCGGGATTTAATTGCAGATAGTGTGGAATATATGGTCAATGGGCACAAGGTAGATGCCATGATTTGCATTAGCAATTGTGATAAAATTACGCCTGGTATGTTGATGGCAGCCATGCGCCTGAATATCCCAGCCATATTTGTATCGGGTGGCCCCATGGAAGCAGGCATACATGGCGATAAATCATATGACCTGGTTGATGCAATGGTAATGGCTGCTGATGATAATATTTCAGACGATGAGCTTTTATCGGTAGAGCAAGCTGCTTGCCCTACCTGTGGATCATGTTCCGGTATGTTCACGGCCAATTCCATGAATTGTTTGAATGAAGCCATTGGGCTGGCACTTCCAGGAAATGGTACAATTGTAGCTACACACCTAAACAGGATTAAACTATTTGAAAAAGCAGCAAAACAATTAGTTAAAAATGCCAAAAAATATTATTTTGAAGGAGATACAACCGTATTGCCAAGATCAATAGCAACCTTTGAAGCTTTTGAAAATGCAATGACCCTTGATATAGCTATGGGTGGGTCAACAAATACAGTTTTGCATATTCTTGCCATTGCACATGAAGCAGGCGTTGACTTTACGATGCAAGATATTGACCGTTTATCACGAAAAGTTCCGGTATTATGCAAAGTGTCCCCTAATTCTCATTACCATATTCAGGATGTTAACAGGGCTGGCGGAATTATAGGAATTTTGGGTGAACTTGAAAGAAAAGGATTATTACATACCGATGTTTACCGGGCCGATGGCAATACACTGAAGGAAGCCATTGAAAAATTTGACATAACAAGGCCGACAGCCATTGAAGAAGCTTTTGAAATATATAAAAGCGCCCCTGCAAACATTCGAAACATAAAAATGGGGTCACAAATTAACAATTATGATAAGCTTGATAATGACCGTGAACAAGGTTGTATTAGAAGTGTTGAACATTGTTACAATAAAGATGGTGGTCTTGCCATATTATTTGGAAATATAGCTGAAGATGGCTGTGTAGTGAAAACCGCAGGTGTTGACGAGTCAATTTTTGATTTCTCCGGCACCGCTAAAGTATTTGAATCCCAAGATGATGCAATTGACGGTATTCTGGGGGGCAAAGTCGTCGGGGGCGATGTAGTCGTCATTCGCTACGAAGGCCC
>JBNLCS010000474.1:0-4306 GCA_050303935.1 Bacteroidales bacterium | reverse complement strand
TGAAGCAGCTCATAAGGCTCCTGATCTTCTTCAACGTGTTTAATAATAACATTGAGGTTGTCAATATTGTCATCAACAATTAATATTTTATTATGCCCCATGTTTGTTTATATTGATAAGTTCCTCATATAAAAGCTTATTACCGGAACTTATAGCATTTGTAAGCTTTTCTTTCCACTCTGTTATTTCATTGTTCAATATGGAACCGTCAATTTGTGCCAATACTTTTCGTAATTCCGTTATCTCGTAATATTTAATTTTTTGCAAGCTAATAATAAAAGGTTTTAAAACAAGATATGTTGAGTCTGATATGCTATTATTTTTTAAACTATCCGTTTTTTGATCAACAATTTCTTCCTGTTTTGATGTATCTGTTTTTGTTAAGGTAAACCAAAATGTAGCCCCCTCTCCCATTTCAGATTCAACCCCAATACTTCCTTTGTGGGCTTCTATGGCCATCTTACAAAAACTTAGCCCAAGTCCTGAAGAACGGGTTTCTCCTAATTTTTTTGCGTCAACCTGTTTAAATTTTTCAAATACGAGTTGTTTTTTATCAGATGGGATTCCTTGTCCCGTGTCACTCACTTCAACCCGGATGAACCCACCATCAATTAATCTGGCATTTATCATAATCGACCCGTTTACCGGTGTGTATTTTATTGCATTGGTTAACAGGTTTACAAACACCCTCTCAATGATATCGGCATCAATTTGCACAGAATAAGATTTTGGGATATTGTTTTTTAGTTGGATATTTTTTTCTGTTGCAGCCAGTATTACCTGATCAATCGCAATATTTACCATGGAGTTTAACGATTCTGTTTTTAAATTTAACTCCAGGGCAGCATCTTCAAACTTCTGAATATCTAATATATTCATCACGATCAAAAGCATTTTATTCGCCAATAATTTTACCCTTTCATTGTGGGATGTATTTAACAATGAGTTTAAGGGGTTTTTAAGGTCGTGCACAATCATTCCCGTTAATGATTCCTTAAAACTATCCAACCTTTTAAGGTGTTCATTCATATCGCGTAACTCGACAGCCTGCCTTTCTATTGAAATTTTCTGCTGGTTTATTTCTTCATTCTTTTTTGTTAATAATTTGTTTATCTTCAATTTACGCAAGTAATAGTATAAAATTAATGCCAAAATAAACACAGCTACAAATATGGCAGCAATAAGTACGTTTCTTGTAACCTTAGCCCTTTCAACTTTAAGTTTATTCAATTGTTTTTCCTGTTCAAGCAATACGTTGTTCGTTTCTAACAATTGAATTTCTTTTTCCTGTTCTTTCTTTTCTATTTCTTGCTGCTTTAGGGCAAGGTCCTTTAGTTTTTTTTCGTTATTCAGCTCCGATATCTCCCGGTCTTGTTGTTCAGCTATCAATTTTTGGTTTATTAACTGTAACCGTTGTTCTGATGTTGCTTTTTCAAGCTCTAATTTCTTTTCTAACAATACATTATTTTCTTTCTGTAAAAATAGTTCCTTTTCCCTTTTCTCCTTTTCAAGTAACAATTGTTTCAGCGTTAGGTCTTTTAATTCTTTTTCTGCCATAAAAAGTTTGAGTTCCTTTTCAGTTTTCTCGGCCGAGTATTTTTTTGCTAAAATTTCTGTTTCCCGCTGTTGATCGGTTTCGTTCAAACTTCTTTTAATATTTGAATACTTTGTATAAAATTCCAATGCGGTTTCAAAATCCCCTTCTTCTTGGTAAATATTAGATACAATTAAATAAGACTCGTATAATAAACTTGAATTTCCAAATTTTTCGCCAATTTCAATAGCCATTTTAGCATAATTGATTGCTGTTTCAATATCCTGCAGCAGAAAATACGTGGACGCCAATAAGTTATACACCTTGGCTGTTTCAGGTAAATTTTTATTTGAACGGTTGATTTTCAGTGCATCAAATAAATAATTCAAAGCACTTTCATAATCACCAAGATTGTGATAAATAACAGCAATGTTTATAAATATTGATGCTGTTTGTTTTTGATTGTTACTCAATGCAATGGCCTTTTTAAAATAGGAAAGAGATTTGTCAAAATCATTGAGATACTTATATAAAAAGCCGAGGTTGTTCAGTGTTGAAATCTCTTCACTGATAAGTCCTAATACCTGATAATATTCCAAAATGTGCAACTCGTTTTCAATTGATTGATTGTATCTTTTGGCATCTTTATTTATATGGCTGATCTGCTCTAACATTGAAATTGCCGATTTCACATCATTTTGTGCATTATAATATTTAAGTGCTTTTGAATAGTAGAAAATGGCACTGTCGGTATAATTTAAGCTTTCAAAGGTTGAAGCCATCGATTGTAAAACTGTTATATGCTTAGCTTCGTTATTATCACTGTATTTATTTGATATTCGAAAATACTCTATAGCTTTTTCATAAACTTCCCAATGATGGTACATCATACCAATTTCATAATTTATATCGGAAATGACAGAATGGTCTTCAGTATGGTTAAATTCGTTTAAACTTTTTAAATAAAATGAAAGGGCCTGTGGGTATTCATTTTTTTGGTTATATGCTTTCGCAAGAATAAGCTGACTGTAGGCAAGTCCGTATTGGAAAGATTTTTCAACTGAAATTTGATAAGCCTCTTTACCCAGAATAATAGCAGAATCAATGTTGTTTTTAGTCATGTTGATATATGCGAATGCTATTAAATTCTTTATTTTAAATGTATCGTCTCCATTGTTTTCATGTACTTGTATTTCATCCTTTGAAATTGTAACCTTACTGTTCGCTTCGAGCAATTTGAATCCTGAAAGAAAAAGAAACATAGCTGTTATCAGGAATAACATGTTTGTTTTTTGAGTGATATGGAATATGTTACTTTTCAAAAAATTAATATCTGTTTCAGCTTTCTTGCCGGTTTATAATATAAATCTTACACTTGAATAAAAAAATGCACCATTAAAACCAAATTGGGTCACTCTTCTGCTATAAATAAATTGTCCTGAAACTTTGTTTAATTCATTTGTATGTTCATCCGGGTAAACATTAAAAATGTTATTTCCCCCTACCGTAAACCTTACTTTTTCTGAAACATCATAAAAAACATTAAGATTTGTAACCCATTTTGGACTAAAAATCTGATCCTGATCCGGATTGGTAGGATGAACATATTGTATTTTGCCAAAACGAATGGTTTTTAAATTGCCCCCAAATTTATTAATATCCATTGCTGCATTTAAAATTAATTTGTCTTTTGGTTGTGCCGATTCAATTCTTGATCGCTCCTCCCTGTTAAACAAAATATCCTCACTTCCTTTAAGTTTATCAGATGTTTTTATATCACCAACAATCTTATTTTTGGAAATGTTGTAAGCAGCAGTAATTTTTAATTTGCTATCTGATTTAAAATCAAAGAAATAACTAGCATCAAAATTCCCCCCCTCGGTACGTGTATCAATAGCATTTGTATAAAACTGCGCTTCATTTACACCATAGGGCCCAAGTATTGATGCTATTTCATTACTTGAACTACTGCTAAACCGGCCTGAAAGTACAATCCTGTTATTGATATCCAGGGTATAATAATCGGAAGTGATCACGAGATTTTTAACCGGCTTTAGAATGATGCCAAAGCTGCAATTAATTGATTCTTCCTCGGTGAGTTCAGGAATACCGAATGCTTTTGTGACTGATGAATTTTTATTAAATGTACCTACCTGGTAGCTTTGTCCGTCAATAATTTGTGTACTTACATTGGTTGTATAAGATTGATGCAATGACGGCGACCGGAACCCTGTGCTTGCGCCACCACGTACATAGAGCATTGGAATAACCTTATACCTGGCTGATATTTTTCCACTTAAATTATTCCCCCAATCGCTATAGCCTACAAAGTTACTGGCTATTTCAATGGTAAACTTTTCGTTAATTTTTGTTTCCACATCAAAATAGAAAGAATTACTATACCGGTTTTCACTTAGCTCGTTTTGTTTTTGAAACCCTGAAAATACCTGGGCGCCGGGTAACCTTGGCTTACCATCGGAGGTTAATTCGCCCCCATCTATATAAGATGCTTCTTCACCGGAAATAATTGAATAATTGTCCAGACGGTATTCTGCACCAAATGCAATGTTAATTTTGTGTATTCCTTTTAAATTCCTGAAAGCTTTTGAAATATCAAGATTTGAAGTTATCTGATTAAATTTAAAACCTCCGCAATAAAAACTTACGGGTGTGTTAACCCCCATGGACGCATTGTTTGAATTTTCAACGTTAAAATCGAAGCTGTTGTTGCCATAAATGGAACTAAAATCAATATTCCAGTTTTTATATCTT
>JBNLCS010000473.1:0-2781 GCA_050303935.1 Bacteroidales bacterium | reverse complement strand
CGCGTTCGTCAATTTGAACGATATTCCCATTCACGGCATAACCTTTTTCCTCTATAGAGTAGATATTCCTAAAAGTATATCCCACCTCTTACATAAAAACTTCTCCCCTCTGCCAGGTAACGACTGGGATTCGAACCCCTTACATCCGGATAAAGATTTTCCGTATCAAACAAATTATAGATGGAAAATGAAAAATCAATCTCAGGGAATTTGGAAAAAGTTATATTATGTGCCAAAAATGTAAAATTAAAGGATTTATATTCAGGAATAGTGATAATGAGTTCATTAAAATCAGTATCAAGTGCATATCCCTTAATTTTATCTGTGTATTTTCCTTGAAAACTTAATGATAATTTTTCTGTCATGTTATAAATTAATCCAAATCCTGCCTTGTTTTTAGCAATTTCTACAAAATTATCGTCATCAGGATTACGTTCGTAATTGTACCATGCATTTCCCCGAAATTTACCAAACTGCCATTTAATCAAACCCTCAAGCCCTTCTACTGTTTTAGCACCCTGGTTAACAAGAATGTCTTCTATAGTTGGTGCTTCTTCAATAATCATAGAAGCGTGGTTTTGAAAATAAACAAGTTGTACTGCAATATTTTTCACAGGGTTAAAATATAGCGATAGCTCGCCTGTTTTCATTTCAGCAGGTTTTAAATTTGGACCTTCGGTAAATTCATACATAGTAGGTTCGCGAAAAGCTTCACCATAAAGTGCTTTTATTGAGAGACTTTTTATTGGCTTAAAATAAATACCTCCCCTTAAAATGGTAATATCCCCGTAAATATTATGATGGTCATATCTGGCGCCTAAAGTTATCTGTAGTTTATCTTCAAAAAATGAATGCTGATCTTGGATGTAGAAGTTTACCTTTTCTTGATCCAGATAGGGTAGTAAATTAGAAAAATAACCTTTTGGCGGGTAATAGTACCTTCCTACAATTGGATTGCCCAAAGTACTGTCGGTGCTGCTTAACCCTGTAAAAGCCGGCTCGCCAATGCTTACATTGTAATAACCAACTCCTATAACCAGGTAGTTTGGGATACTCGTTGGCGTAAAATCAAATTGTGTATTTATTGTGTGCGATTTACATCCTTCAATGTTAAACACTGCAAGAAAAGGAGGGTTATTGCCCTGGTCAACCCGATCCTGAAAACGGACCAGGTCATTTTCATCTTCGCGAAAAGCATCAATGGTTAACTTTGCCGGCCAGGATTTAAACTCTTTTGTAAATTTCAAATATGTCAAAATTTGTTCAGAAATATAACCGAAATTGGTGTAGGAGATCTCAGGACTTTCTATTCCTCCTCCATCTTCATCTTTTAAAAAATAAACTCCCCCACTGATATCAGTGTTAGCTGAAATAGAGTATTTTAAGTCTACATTCATATTATAGGCTTTATTGTCATCACGGTAAGGATTCCCATTGTCAAGCATATCATTTCTAAGTTGCAGATTGTCAAAGGTGTATTGTGGGGTTCTTACAAACTCAGTAAAATCAGGGCCTTGCTGATTAAAAACAGTGCCACTTAAAGTGAACCCAAGATTTTTCTTTTTGGTCATAATATTGAAACTGACTTGCTTACTGTCAAATATTTTGTCATGGCTTCCTAATGCAAAAGAAACATCAGAACTATCTTTTGAGTTATCATTATTTTTGGTAATAATATTTATTACGCCGGTATAAGCATCTGCGCCGTACAAAGCAGATGCCGGTCCTTGTATGATTTCTATTTGTTTTACGTTGTTCAATGTGTATTGAGAAGCTATATACGATTCACCGGACCATAACTTATTAACAGGGCGACCATTGATTAATAGTTTTGTTTGCGACCAATTTTCAGCGAAACCTCTCTGCCCTCCCTGAAGATTTGAATGCGAGCTAACATATTCAATTCCAGGAATATGCTGTAACACATCTTTCAAATCGCGGTAACCGTATTGTTGGATTTCCTCTTCGGTAATGACATAGGTAGTTGCAGGAGCTTCAATTAAATTTTGATAATATGTTGAAGCAGTAATGACTTTAACGTTCATTAATTCTTCAATTGTCATTTCTGTCAGGGTTTTTTCTTGTCCCAGCAAACTAGTTGTACAAAATAGCAAGAAAAACAGATTTAAGAGCCAGTACCTGATTTTGGATTTACTTTTTGTTTTCATAATTGCCTCCTTTATTATAGATTTATTTATGCGCTTAATTAACTGATTTGTTAGTAATTATTCTATCATCGGGATTAAATTATTGAATAATCAGGTTAATGTAAAATAAAATGTTGCCCCTTTTCCCACCTCACTTTCAGCCCACACTCTGCCTCCATGTCTGTGAATAATTCGCTGAACGGTGGCCAACCCTATACCTGTTCCTGCAAACTCTTTAGAATCGTGCAAGCGTTGAAAAGCTCTAAATAACTTATCGGCATATTTCATGTTAAAGCCGGCTCCATCATCGTGAACAAAGAATACTTGTTTATTATTCTGTTTAAGGGTCCCAAATTCAATAGTTGCAGAAAGATGCTTCGAAGTATATTTATACGCATTACCAATTAAGTTTTCAAGTACAATTTTAAGCAAACTCTTATCCCCACTTGTCTTAATGCCATCCTGGATATTAAACCAGACTTGTCGTTCTTGCCGGGAATCTGTCAAATTATCCGCAATTTCTCTTGCCAGGCTGCTGAGGTCAACAAGTTGAACAGACATCTCTGCCCTACTTACCATCGACAAAATCAACATATCATCAATAAGTTGCGTCATACGCTGTGTAGCTGAACGG
>JBNLCS010000472.1:0-5688 GCA_050303935.1 Bacteroidales bacterium | reverse complement strand
GGCCAGATCAGTAATAGACTTTAATTCACGAATATTACCGGGATAGGCATAGCTCATGAGTTTCTGCATAGCTTCATTGGAAAAGCTTTTTTGTTGTAAGTTATTTTCTTTACAAAACAGTTTTAAAAAATGATTTGCCAGGATTAGGACATCATTTCCCCGATCCCTAAGTGGGGGAAGGTTTATTGTAAGCCCAAACAATCTAAAATATAAGTCTTCCCTGAAATTTCCTTTATTCACCTCCTTTTTAAGGTCTCGGTTTGTGGCGACAATAATCCGGCAGTCGGTTTTTATAATTTTATTACTTCCAATTCGGCTGATTTCTTTCTCCTGCAAAGTACGTAAAAGTTTTACCTGAAATGCAGGCTCCATTTCTCCAATTTCGTCAAGAAACAAAGTACCTTTGTCAGCTTCTTCAAACTTACCTGTTCTTCGGAATGAGGCACCTGTAAACGCTCCTTTTTCATGACCAAACATTTCACTTTCAATCAGTTCTGATGGTATGGCTGAGACATTTACAGGTACAAAAGCATTATTTTTTCTCGTTGAATTATAATGTATTGCTTTGGCTACCAATTCTTTGCCTGTTCCTGTTTCACCGGTGACCGTTACGGGAATATTAGTGCTTATGGCTTTGTTTATAAGCTCAAAAACCTTTTTTATGGCTTCACTTTCGCCAATTATACTATTTTGAAAATCATATTTTTTTTGAACCTCTTTCTTTAATGTCTTTAATTCCCGTTTAAGCCCCAAGCCTTTATTCAAATTGTTAAGTGTATTTAAAAGCCTTTCTTTAATGTCTTTTGATTTAACAATATAATCATAAGCACCAAGCTTGAGTAAGTCAACAACTACTTCTATATCTTCTTGTTCTGAAATAAGGATTACCTGGATATCTTCATCAAAGTTTTTTATCTTTTGCAACAATTCTAAACCATTCATATCAGGTAGCCTGTAATCAATGGTTATAACGTCCGGATTTTCATGCAGGTTTTTAATACAGGATTCGGCATTTAAAAACCCATAGACTTCATAATCAGGATTTAATGATACATTATGAATAAGGAGCTTGTTGTACCATTCATTGTCTTCAACAACAAAGATTTTTAGTGAGTTCTCGTTCATATTAAAAAGTTGAAGCGTAAAGTTAGAAAAAATCAGGAGAATTTATTTCAGGAAGGTATAGACTGGTGGAGAAAGGAATCGATTTCCAGTTTGATCTTGCTATATTCACGGAAAGCCCTGTCAATATAACCGTCCAAAAGATTGATGCCAATGTTTTGTTTTGATTTACTTTCAATATCTTTTAAACTGTTTAAAAGTACTTCTGCACCAATATGCCTGAAAGGGGAAGCCAGCTTATGGGTAATTTCTGAAATTTCCGGCAGGGCCATGTTATTTTTAGCTTTGATAAGTTTTTCAAATTCAATATCTGAAATTTCGATAAGGTTCTTCAACATTGAATAGATAAAATTTTGATCGTTTCCTGCAAGTTTCTTTAACTCGCTTAAGTCCAAGGTTTTGTTTTTAAATTTTTGGTTTTCTGATTGAATCAGATTAATTGTTTTGTTTTTTAGTAAATTGTTCTTGGATAATATGTTAAAAAGTGATTCTTCTGATACCGGTTTTGGTAGAACGCCATTTATTTCATGATTGTCAAATAATTTTTCTGTTTCAGATATGTTTATAGCGCTTACAATAATTATAGGTAAATCTTTTGCACTTTTATTCAATTCAAGCCTGATATGTTTTACTATTTTAAATCCATCTATTACCGGCATTCTCATATCCAGTAAAATAAAACTAAAAGATTCATCACGCAGAATATTTATTACTTCCTGTCCATTTTTAGCTTCAACAACATTGGCCCCACATTTCTTTAAGATTATTTTTAATAAATCCCTGTTGTAAGGATGATCGTCAGCAATTAAAACTTTATGGTTATTCAAATCCAATTGATGCAAACGGTCTGTTTTGATTTCTACATTATTGGGGTCCCCGGTTAAATATGGCATGGTACAGGTAAATAATGAACCTTCGTGTTTTTTACTTTCTACTTTAATTTCTCCTTTATGTAGTTCAACCAGCTTTTTAACAATGGATAATCCAAGACCTGTTCCTCCATATTTTTTTGCAACGTTGAGGTCTTCCTGTGTGAAGTTTTCAAATATGGATTCTAGTTTTGATTCATCGATCCCAATGCCATCATCTTCCACTTTTACAATCAGATTAAATTTCTTAAGCGATAAATTGCCAACAGAAACATTTAATAAAACATTTCCTTTGCTGGAGAATCTGATTGCATTACTTACCAGGTTAATTATTATTTGTTTTAGCTGAAAAGCATCACCAAAAACTATTTCAGGAAGCCCTTGTTCTTTAAATAATTTTAAGTTAACATCATGTTTTTTTGCATATAGGGAAAGCATTGAGATGATATCATTAAGCAAACTGTGTAAATTATAGTGAGAGGGGCTTAATTTCAGCTTACCTGCCTCCAGTTTTGAATAGTTCAATAAATCGTTAATAAGTTGTAAAAGGTGATCTGATGAAAATTTAACAATCTTCAAATGCTCATTATTTTTACTTTCTGAAGACATCATTTGTTCCGTATATCCCTGAATAGCATTTAATGGTGTACGCAATTCGTGACTGATATTCGCCAAAAAGGATTCCTTTGCTTTTACATGGTCGTCGGCTGCTTTTTTTGATTCTACAAGGGCTATGTTATATTGTTTCATTTTCTGCAAGTACCGGGTTAGAATAAACAATCCTAAAAGGGCAAGTATAGTACCGAAAACAGAAAAAGAAATTATCCATGTAAATGTTTCTTTAGACAACTGTTCTGCTTCTTTGGCCTTTTGCAAGGTTTTTAAATCTTCATTTTTTTCAATGGCTTCAATTAGATCATAAATTTCTCTTGTAATAAAACTGTTTGTATTACTAAGTTGAATTTCTTTCTTGCCCATTTCAATATTGGCTGAGTCAGAAGATAATTTAATTGATTCAATTTTTGAGAATAACTCTTTATTTTCATTTTCAACATCTTCAATTTTCTTTTTTTTCGTAAATAATCTTTTTATCAACCTTCTTTTTTCCTGATTGGTCGAGTCAATATAATTTATTGAATCTGTTTTTGTTGTGAGTGCTTCTAGTTTATCTTCAATATTATTTTGCCTGTATAGTTTTATAATCTCATTCCATACATAAATTTTCTCTTTAATTAGGTAGTCAAGCGTGTCTATACCAGGGGAGTATAGACTATTATCACTATGTTTCTTTTTTAACTGGTCAATTTTTTTTTTGATTTCACTGATATTATGATAGAATGAACTTAGATACTTTTCATCACCAATAATGGTATAAACCCGTATGTTTTTTTCAGTTTTTTCAAAATCCCCAACTATTTTCCGAATAGTCATAAGGGTTTCATCAGATGGCTCTTCAGCTTGTATTGATTTCACAATAGATGTCAAGCTATTATATGACAAATACCCAATGGAGAGGATTATACAAACTCCCAATAAAAAAATAAAGCCGATTTTTAATTTTATTGACATGTAAGTTCTATAACAGCAAGCCTTAATAAATTGTTCTCAACAAAAAAAGGCTTTTTATCCATTTCAGGAATAACCTGTTTTATCCAATTGTTTGAGGCTGTTAAAGTTACTGTTTTTTACGAGAAAATAAAATGTATTTTTACTTATCAAGGTATATTTGTGATTGTACTGGAGAAATCACTTTAGATACAGGTTTTATGGGCCATTTCGCGTATTTCATCTATAGCACCTTTTAAATCATTTAGCTCGTGTTCTTCAGGGCTAGAGCGATGATACTTTTCTATGGAACATATGGATTGAATATTTTCGTATTTGAGTATCCTGTTTTTAAGGTTTTTATCAACGGGAATAACCGTTTCCAAAGCATCCATCAGGTCAGTATATGTATGATTATCAGGTAGTGAATTATGATAATCTAATATAGCCATAACATAACCTTCTAACGACATTGATAAAAGGTTATATCTAATATCCGTGTTGAATTTAATTTTTTTCCCATCTGTTGGTGTGGCTGAATTTAAATATTGGTCACCGTGCATCAACCAGGTTCTCCAGTTCATCTCATTTACATTCATATTATACTAATTAAGTTAACAATAAAACACGTACCATGTAGCTTGCTAAGCTGCATAAAGAAAAACTTTATTTGTTTATTTAAAGCGACTTGACTTATTTCACTAGTTTAAAAAGTGAACCTCAAAATTTTCTCCTTTTTGTTTATACCTATAAGAACCTTTCGATTCAATAGTACATTTGTTTGCTGTACATATTTCTCTCAGGTTATCAAAAATCTGTTTTGATTCATTTTCAATGCACTCTTCATGAAAATAACACATGAAGTTGTTTGAATTCGAATCATCAAACCGAATGATAAAAGCACCGTGTTCAGGAAAAACAAGGTCTTCGTAAGCATACATTACATCAAGTCCTGTTGCATCTTTAATTAAAGCCCTGGCCATTTCAAGATCTCTGAATATCATATCTTAATTTTTAAAAAAGTGCAAACCATAGTTTTATTTGATAAATGCCCTCTGCTTCGTCATAATTTTGGCATTTAACCAGTTGCATATTGATAGCGTCATCGAACTCATATTCATTGAATCCATACTTTTTCATCAATTCGTTTTTTGTGTTAACTTGGTTACAAGCAGAGCGCAGCGTATGGTCTGAACCAAATTGTTTAACAAATTTAAGTGCTTTACTTAATGCCATAATGTATGTTTTATTAATTACACGATGATTTACATGAAGAACATGAGGTACTACAACCAACATAATCCGGAGAATAACCAAAAGGCATTGGCTGTAATTTATTGTTTAAGTACAATTCAATATTTTCTTTTAAACTGACACTTTTTGCTTTCAGTACCTTAATTCCACTTTCAATGAATAGACCTAGTGCCATAAGTGGCATTTGGTTACTAATAACAGTATAAATACCTTTTCTTTTAAGCTCAACACTTAAATTTCCTGTTTTTTCACTTATTTCATTGGTATTGAGCCATTCATACGTTTTCTCCTCTGCATTGAAGACGCAAACATATTCGCTATTATGAAAACTGTATGCAACTTCTTCCTTTAAATCCTGGTTATTCGTTACAGGTATAATTACTTTCATAACCTTTATATTTTGGGTATAACATTTCTAAATTTTACAAAACAAAGGTAATGCCGTAATTATTAATGTTTTGATTTTTAGTGATATGCGTTATATATGACCTTAAGAAGTTTACATTTATGTAAAAAACATGAGCACTTATTACGTAATTGTAAATTAATTATAATCAATTTAAATAAGCCGGTGTATTTTGCGGGTACAATTTTTTGATTTAAACTTGGGTATACTGTTAAAAATCAAAAGTAAATGAAAAAAAGTATTGCAATCTTTTTTCTTTTGACGTTTATTATCACAACATTAACTGCACAAAAAGAAACTAAAGCTGAAAAAGCAGCTTTAACATGTTTGGATAAAGAATTAAAAAAGGCGGAAATAAGTTCTGATTATTTTGTTGAAGTAATGGATACCTTAAGCGTGTTAAGTAAAGGTTTTGATATAGGAAGTTTTGAAAAGAAGTTTAAATATCAGTCAGCAAATTCGAGATATTGATCTGCAAATTAAAACATTGTG
>JBNLCS010000471.1:0-8145 GCA_050303935.1 Bacteroidales bacterium | reverse complement strand
GTACATGAACCGGTTGGGGAAACAGTTTGTTCACGTGATGAACCTGATGTGCCACAACCGCTCCAGGACCATGAACCACCTGATACCGGCTGAGGACCAAATCTTACTTGTGAACCTGCATCGATCGTTACACTGGATGTTTGCTGCCAACTGCCACCATCTACCTGTAAATATGGGGTAATTGAGGTAGGGTTGCAGGTACCGCTACCAGGGGCTGCCCAGGTGTAAGTGGGGAGCCATTCAAAATAGGCTTGCGTGCCCTCACGTGATCCCAGGGTACAATTTGCCGGGGTTGAATTATTCAGGTCACTAAGATGGTCTGCAAGAAATCCAACAAGGTACGACACGTTGCCCTGGTTATCCATGGCATTTTTGAGCGCGTTTCCGAAACCTGCGGTTGTTCCGTTGAAGAGGTCATCATAACCTGTCCCGCCAGGAAACCAATAACATTCTGTGATGATCAGGGGCCACCGGTCTGCCGCTGGTTTGTAGTTGGAGTTCCACAGGTTTTGCACTGCTGCTTGATTGTTATATACGCCACCATATGCCGGGTAATAATGGGCTGCAACACCAATATTCGATCCGGTGAAGGGGTATTGTGCCCAGCCGTGTGGCTCACCCTGCCAGCCCAGGCATGGGACCCAGATAACATTGTTTGCACCCGTATTTCGGATATCATTTATGATAGGCTGCATCCAGTTCCTGAAAGCCTGAAAATAAACACCGCTTCCACTTCCCCATTGACCGTTTCCCGGAGAGGATTCCACCTGTACCGGTTCGTTCATAAGCTCGAACATGATGTTGTCCGCGTTCTTTACGCCCGGGGCGTTGGCAATAGTACTCCACAAGGTACGCAGGCGTGCTTGTTCTTCTACACCTGCATTCTGGGCGCCGTTATTGGGCGTGTTAATCGGCCCTGTTGCGCAAAGCACAAGGTAAAGGCCACGCGACCTAAGATGATTGGCATAAGGAACTACAAAGTTTTGGATCCAGCCATTGAACTGACTGGTATTGATGAGGCCGTTCTCTGCAGTCCAACCACCGTAAAAATCACAGTTAACACGTACAAAACTGGCATACCATCCATGGCTCCTGCCATATTTTGGATTCGGGTCGCTCATTACGGTTGCTGCATCTTTTAAAAAGTTTAACATACCGGCAACATTATTAGGGTCGGTCCAGTTAGTCGGGTTACTGTATCGATTTCCTCCACCATTAAACCATGTCTCTATCGGCTGCATCCAACCATGCAATAAAACGTTATTACCGCTTGGGTCTTTTAAAAACCGTCCTTCCACATGTAACATAGGTGTTGGCATTCCCTGCCACGCAAACATTTCAATTGGGGAAAGCCCAATTATTAAAACCAGAATAAGTAATTTTAATGATTTTCTCATAATTGAAAAATTTAGTTGTTAGTAATTAGTGATAGAAATGTTACTATTATTTTTTGCTGCAAAAAAACAACAGGTTTAAATAATACAACACTCCAATTTTGTTTCTTATCATTTTTTAGCGTTAGTGAATATCTAGGGTGTAAATATAAGTGAAATATTGAGAATTTGTTTAAAAATGTTGAAGAAATTGTAATTCAGGGTGAAAATATATAGAATTTAACATCCTGTTTTATTGTTGGTATATTTTATGAAGTTATGATTGCTTTACTGGATCTTCTGGTTATCTTAATACAGGATAATAATGTTGCTGATTACTTATTTTGTAACGGTATAATAATTGTATTAACGTCTCCTGTCTGTGTTGCTCAAATTCTAAAGCCAGTGAAATGTCACATAAAAAAACGGGCATACTTTTGATAGTGCCCGTTTTAATTTATAAATTAGAAAATAGTTATTCAATAATCAACTTCTGAATATTGTTGTTACTGTCATTTATTTTTACAAAATAAATTCCTTTAGTTAGTCCTGTATTTATTTCCTGAATACCCGAACTTAAGTTTCCTTCTTCAAATACTTTTTTGCCGTCATAACTGTAAATGGTCAACGTATGAGAATCACTAGCGTTTCCGGCAATGTTAACAGTAAATTCACCGTTAACGGCAGGATTTGGGAATATATTCATTTCATTTATTGAAACTTCGGTATTCGAACTGTTTACTGCAATTACCTCAAAAGCCTGGTTTTGAGCTCCGGCTATACATGTCCATTGGTGAATGTTTGCCCCATCGGCAGTTGATACACCGTCAACATCGAGACATTTATCGCTATGACGGGCTATAATTTTGTAATATCCGCCACCCTGGTCTTCGAACCTCCATTGTTGGTTATTTCCGCCACCATATGCCCATGTGTGGATATTGGCACCATCTGCTGTTGAAACACCATCCACATCAATAGCCTGACCAGTTGCAACAACCGGGCTTATTCTGTAGTATCCATTATCAGTAGGGGTAACCTGGAAACGTTGATTGTTATTAGATCCTGAGTAAGCCCATTGGTGTATGTTTGTTCCATTGGAAGTTCCCCCGCCTGCAACATCAATGGCTTTGCCACTGTGTTGTACAATAAATGAGTAAACACCATCAAAACCACTGCCTGGTACCGATATATTGAAGTTTTGTGTACTTTGGGCACCGCACGAATTGGTATACGTGGCTGTAGCTGTACATGAGCTTGTCGGGTAGATGGTTTGTTCACGTGAGGTGCCTGATGTTCCGCATCCACTCCAGCTCCATGAACCACCACTTACTGGTTGTGGGCCGAATTTCACTTTATCTCCCGAATTTATTGTAACAGAAGATACTTGTTGCCAAGCTCCATCATTAACCTGAACATATGGGGTGATCCCTGTAGGGTCACAGCCACAGTCATCAGTTGGGGCGTTAGAAGCATAAGTAGGCCACCAATCAAATCCTGCACGACCGCAGTTGATTTCAGGATAGGTGAAAGCGCTGATGCCACCTTCCATGTTTCCGATCAATTCTTCAGTCATACCACATATCCAACTTATATTTCCCTGGGTATCGTAGAAATTCTTAACGGTAGTACCAAAACCTTCTGTTGTCCCGGTCCGTAGGCCCTGATCAGGTTCCATGGTGTGCCATGATCCTTCTGTTACGATAACCGGATATAGGTCTGAGCATGCCTTCCAACCGCTGTTTACCAGCCTCTCGTTGATTGGGACAGGGTTGTCTTCCCCAAAGGGATACATATGCCCTGCGTAGCCTATGTTACCTCCGGAAATAGGGTATGTGGCAAAATTTAGTAACCGGTCTTGCCATATTAAGCCGGGAACCCAAATAACATTGTTGAAGCCTGTAGCACGGATTGCGTCAACGATATCCTGAAAATAAGTTTGCATTGCAATATCATGTGCTTGAGTTACAGAACCCCAGTCACCATTGCCTAAAACGCTTTCAATAGCAACCGGCTCATTACATATTTCGAACATTACATTATCTGCGTTCCTTACTTCAGGATACCTGTTGCATATCCTGGTCCAGTATGCAATCATGTTTGATTTATGTTGAGCGCTCATAAATGTGCCACCATCAGGGGCATTCCCGATCAATACCACGTAAACTCCATTTTGTCTGCAATATTCAATATAAGGAATATACATGTTATACCACGCCCTGTCCTGAAGGGCTTCGTCAACAGTACCATTACCATTCCAGCCGTCAGAGGGGGGCCAAATACGTACAAAATTGTTATACCAGCCATGATTATATCCGAATAATGGATTTGGGTTTGATAATAAATCAACTACGCTCTTATATACGTTCAGGGCTTCTGCACAATCTTCTGGGGTAAAAGTAGAGGGGTCAGAATAAAAGCGGCCGTTAAAATAGCTACTGGTGGGTTGCATCCATCCATGCAGCGCAATATTGTTTCCACATGGATCTTTTAGGTTACGTCCTTCAACATGTAATGGAGGGGTTGGCATACCCTGCCATGCAAAAATCTCCACAGGGAGAATCCCCATAATCATTACAAAAGTTAGAAATTTAAGTGTTTTTTTCATAATTAAATATTTAAGTGTTAGTAAATAGAGAAGTTAATATTATAAATACTTGTTGCATTAAGATAAAAACCTCTTTTTAATGAAATTTTTTATATTATTAAAAGACATAGTTATATTTAATTTAAAAGTAAAAAGTACTTTAACATAAATCATGCAGCACTTATAAATTTTGTATTTACTTACTTATTTTCAATAATAATTTTTTTAAGCTGAAATTGCTTTTCATTGCTAATTTTTACAAAATAAATACCATTCGGTAAGTTCATACCCAATTGTATTGTAGGTTCGTTATCTGTTGATCTGCTAAACACAATATTTCCAATCATATCAATAATTTCAACTTTATTATGTCGAAAATTGTCTGGTTTAATAAACATTTCATTCGATGCAGGATTTGGATAAATGTTTATTTCATTGGCTGTGACATTTCCAATATTGGTCTGCGACTCTTCTTTTATTTCAATATAGTTAAAATTAAAACCACCGTTGGTTGTAATTATTCTTAGATAATGTTTCCCTGGACCAATTGTAATATCGTCAATAGCGGATTGCCAACTTTGCCATCCTCCTGTGGTTGGCATAGTTACCCGCCCCAATCTTCTGTTGTCAAGATAAAAATCAATCCTGCCTTCACCTTCAGGAGATGCAACACGGAAATGAATTTCAAAATATTTCTCTGTAGTGGTATTTTCAATGGCATATTCTAACCAATCTCCATCATCAATCCACCCTACATTTAATCCACCACCTGTATCTCTTGTATTTTCGGTTTGAATACCTGACTGTGAAGTATAGTTCTCGGCTTCAATTTTTCCTGGAATTGATACCCAATCTGGTTCAGCAATTGGGTTTGTAAGTTGAAAATCGCTAAAAGCTTCCAAAACACCACTATCAGCAGCAACTAAAGTTCCTGGTGTGTAACTTAGTGTAATAGTATCTCCAAAATGTAAATTGTCTTCGAGTGAAAACATGATGGTATTGTTAAAACTATAGAATTGAAAGAATGGAATACTTTCCCCGTTTACATTAAGGGTAAATTCAGTTGACTTTCCTAAAGCAGAAGCTAGTGGTTTACTAAATCCCAATGTTCCTGACAATCCATCTTGAGTAATTCCCCCTGAATCAATCTGTACTGGTAAACCATAGGAATAATTTGTTACAAGAATATCTGAAAATGTTTTTAATATACCGCTATCGGATGAAACAATAGTGTTTCCTGAATAGGAAAATAAAAGCTGATAATCTGCGTAAATTTGTTCAGTTAAAGAAAATAATAATGATAAGGAATCATTACTTAAAACGGGGTTTTCAAATGTAAGTAAATTTGTGTCACCATTAAATCCTTTGCTCAGGGTCAAGCCAGAAATGTCAGACGGAAGGTTCATTTTCATATTGAATTGTACAATGAGGGTGTCCCCATTTTTGTCTGTTTTAACTTCTGTTAGTATTGGATCTGCACCTTTAAGAAGGTTATAAACTAAAGTATCGCTAAAGTTACCAAGGTCTTTTTCAAATATGGAAATAACATTTCCGTTGTTGTAAGACATTACAATTTCATTATCATTCGTGATACTATCACTCAAGTTTATCACTAGTATATTTGATGTATCCCCTAAAACTACACTGTCAATATCAACTGTTTGGTTATCAGTTTTTACCGTGAAACCGTTAAAATTATCCAGTTCCCCGATTGGCCGGCTTAAAACTACTTGTATTTGCATCGGGTTGTTTTCGTATATGGATGCATACTTGAATTCAGGGGTTCCATCATCCGGGGCACACCAGGTATATTGCGGCCACCAGTCAAAACCTGCACGTCCACTATTAATTTCCGGATAGGTAAAGCCATTAATGCCTTCTTCCATGTTTCCAATCAATTCTTCAGTCATACCACATATCCAACTAATATTGCCCTGCGTGTCATAGAATTTCTTGACAGCATTCCCAAAAACCTCAGTTGTTCCCGTTCGGATTCCCTCGTTGCCCAAGGTATGCCAGGATCCTTCGGTTACTATAATTGGATAAAGGTCCGAGCAGGCTTTCCAACCACTGCTTATGAAGCGGTTGTTAGTTTCTTCAAGGCTATTTGACCCAAAAGGATACATGTGCCCTGCATAACCAATGTTTTCTCCTGAAATCGGGTAGGTGGCAAAATTCATTAACCGGTCTTGCCAGATTAAACCCGGGACCCAGATAATATTGTTGGCACCTGTTGCGCGAATAGAATCAACAATATCCTGAAAGAAAGCTTGCACAGCCCTGTCATGAGCATCGGAAACTGATCCCCAATCCCCATTGCCTAATTGGCTTTCAATGTTGACAGGTTCATTACAAATCTCAAACATCACATTATCGGCATTTTTAATTTCAGGATACCTGTTACATATGCGACTCCAAAACTTGATCATATTTGATTTATGCTGGGCACTCATAAAAGTACCCCCGTCAGGGCAATTTCCTATAAAAACAACATAGATACCCTGTTCTTTGCAGTATTCAACATAAGGTATATACATATTATACCATGCCCGGTCTTGCAATACGGTATCAACGGTACCATCATTACCCCAACCATCAGAGGGGGTCCATATTCTCACAAAATTATTGTACCATCCATGTTTAGCACCAAAGAGAGGGTCCGGGTCCGATAATAAATCAACAATACTTTTATATACATTGAGAGCTTCTTCACAATCTTCAGGAGTAAAAGTAGTAGGGTCAGAATAAAATCGTCCGTTAAACCAACTACTGGTTGGTTGCATCCATCCATGCAACATGATATTATTTCCAACCGGATCCTTTAGCCAACGCCCTTCTATATGCAATGGAGGGGTAGGCATGCCTTGCCATGCAAAAACTTTAACAGGGAGAACTTCAACTATAATAATAAGAACTAGTAATTTTAAAGTGTTCATGAAATTTAAATAATTAATATATTAATAAGCAATTAGATTACATATCGGTCTACAAAAAAATAACTTATTTTAATAAATTCTTTCAAAAACGTTTGTACATTTTATTCATTGGACTTGAAGTTCTGTGTAATATTCGAATCTTTAATCAAAAATATAATGATTTCAAAGTTTTGAAACACCAACATTTTCTGATTTGGGTAAATCATACTATATTGGTTTTAGTTTTGATTCGCTAATAAAAATTGTTAAAACTGAAAGTGTATGGATTATTCCAACTGGGTCGCGTTTTGTCTTATAAGTTTAATGGGCAGATAACGTAAACGGAATATTTTGTATAAAAACCTTGATTAAATAAAACGGACATACTTTAGTATGCCCGTTTTATATTAATACAAACAACAAGATTTACTCAATCACAAGTTTTTGAATATTATCAATGTTGTTATTTATTTTCACAAAGTAGATCCCTTTATTTAATCCGGTATTTATTTCCTGAATACCTGAACTTAAGTTTCCTTCTTCAAATACTTTTTTGCCATCGTAACTGTAGATGGTCAATGTATGAGAATCATTTACATTTCCGGTAATGTTAACAGTAAATTCTCCGTTTATTGCAGGGTTAGGGAATATTTCTGCATTTTTCACGGCAATTTCTTCAATCGCGCTATTCACTGCAATTACCTCAAAAGCCTGATTTTGAGCTCCTGGGTTACATACCCACTGGTGTATATTGGCACCATCGGCAGTTGATATGCCTTCAACATCTAAACATTTATTGCTGTGCCGGGCCATGATTGTATCGTATCCACCACCCTGGTCTTCGAACCTCCATTGCTGGTTGTTGCCTCCACCATATACCCAGGTATGGATATTAGCGCCATCAGCGGTTGAAACGCCTGAAACATCAATACATTGACTGGTTGCGATAACCGGGCTTATCCTGTAGTATCCATTATCAGTAGGGGTAACCTGAAAACGTTCGTTAAGATTAGACCCTACGAAAGCCCATTGTTGTACATTTGTTCCATTGGAAGTTCCCCCTCCTGCAACATCAACTGCTTTGCCACTATGTTGTGCAATAAACGAGTAAACCCCGTTAAAGCCAGAACCTGGTACAGTTACACTGAAGTTTTGTGTACTCTGGGCACCACATGAATTTGTATAAGTGGCTGTTGCTGTACATGAGCTTGTAGGATAAACAGTTTGTTCACGTGATGAACCTGATGTGCCACACCCGCTCCATGACCAT
>JBNLCS010000470.1:0-8060 GCA_050303935.1 Bacteroidales bacterium | reverse complement strand
TTAACACCATAATAAGTCATCAATACTGAAGCCAATCCAAAAATAGTTGCTAGGTTATAGGCAAACAGGCCTCTCAATTTTGGAATCAAGCGCATGTGCAATATAAAAGCATAAACTAAAACTGTTACCAAAGCCCAAGTTTCTTTAGCATCCCAACCCCAGTATCGCCCCCATGACTCATTGGCCCACACGGCACCCAGAAAAGTTCCCGCTGTAGCCAGGATAAGGCCAATGATCATACTGATCTCGTTAATGTAGGTTATCTCTTCAATCAACAGGTCAGACCTTTTTTTAGTATTTTCATTTTTGAATATATACATAAACAGGTTGATAATGCCAATAATAAAACTAAGACCAAAAAAGCAATAGCTTATTGTCATACTGGCAACATGTATAATCAACCAGTACGATTTTAAAACAGGTACCAGGTTGGTTAATTGCGGATCGTAACTACTGTGCCCGGCTGTCATTAATGACAAGAAAGCCATTAATACAGTTGCCGCCAGAATAATTTTTGTAAACCTGATAAAAATAAACCCGGCCATAATAAATCCCCAGCCAACCAAAAGCAGTGCTTCGTATCCATTACTCCAGGGAGCATGGCCAGACAAGTACCAACGCAGGCCCATGCCATACGTATGATAAGCAAATGCTGCCACTGTTAGGGCTATGAAAAAATAAAGTACATATTTCAATACTTTGTTTTTTTCCTTTTTCATGTGATCGGTAAAAGCTAAAATTAACAAGATAAGGGCCAGGTACGAATACCATTTTTTCAACTTGTCAAAAATTTTAGCCTTGTTATAGAACACTTCGTACTTAACCTTGGTTTTACTTGGAATAACATTTTGTGTGGAGGTATGTCGCTGAATGGCATGCAAATAATTCAATACTTTATCTGCCTTTGAGTAATCGCCTGAATGTACCCCATTTTGTAATTCCCTAAAATATGTCATTAATATATTTCTGCAATTGAAATTTTTTAATTGCAAATCCTGGTTTATAATTTCAAAACCACCCTTTAAAGGGACCAGGGCTTTCTGTTCGTCCCAACTCAGCCATGGTGAACCCGGACTGGTAAAGTCGGGAAATATTTTCAACAAACTACCATTCATGGCCATATACAATATGTTAAACCTTTCATCGGTTTTCAGCACCTCCCTGTCAAAACGGTTACGCATTGTGTTGTTCTTCCTGTTGGCCTTTGATGCAAGATCATATAATTTGTAATTTTCACCTTCAAAAAACTGGTTAAAAGATGCATATTTCCCTTGAATACCTAATACCCCCCTTATTGATTCATCTTTAACCAATATTATTGGTTGTTCTTTCCAATAATCAGGATGTACCATCATATCCATCAAAATTTCAACCGGTTTCATTTTTCCTTTTCCCGGCGCATCGTATTCATCTTTTCTTGATACTTTATGCAAAATATCTATGGCCAGCGAGTGAACAGGAACATATCTACCAATAAACGATTGTGTTACGAGGTAACCAAACTTATCTGCATGCTCTTCATCCACCTTATCCGTGTGTGCCTGAGAATAGGCCGATGCGGAAATAGCAAAAAACAGCAATAGTCCTGCAATGCCTGATTTTCTTTTTTTATTCACCTCCCGAACATTTTTTAATAAGGTATAAAATCTGGATTCTTTACTAAACAGCACCAACAATAATCCCAATCCCAACAAGAAATATCCTATATAAGTTACTACCGTACCTGCAAAATCATGATTTACCGATAATATGGTACCTTTCTCATCCTGATCGTATGAAGATTGGAAAAAGCGATATCCCCCATAATCCAGCACATTATTCATATATATTTTATGAGGTTTCCTTAGCCCTGCCTTTTCATCAATTACCACCACCTGGCTCGAATAAGATGACGGGCTGTGCGTTCCGGCATACCTTTCAAGTTCAAAATTTTCAAGGTATATTGAAAAAGGAAGCTCAATGGGTTTGTCTCCAAAGCCTATTTCAAACGTATTGCCCATGAAATCTACTTTTTTCAACGTAGAAATGTAGTCTGGCCCTCCGGAAACAGGGACTTCCATACTTTTATCACCCGAAGATATTTCAAGCATTATTATGTCGGGTTCGTTTTCAGATGATGGTGCAGTTTCATATACTATTTCTGCGTCGTGGTATATTTTGGAAAACAAAAAAACCAACATTTGTGTACCATATTCATACTCCTTGTTAAAAGGTGTTATCGTATTTGTATCAAGGGTGGTGATATCTTCATCGCCCTTTTTAAACCTGCGTAGTTCAGTTTGTGAAACAAGAAAAGTATCGTTATTCTCAGTAAAAATATTTATCTCAGCCTTTGGTCCGTTATACGAAAATGTGGTTCCCCTTATTTCCTTCATTTCACCAGCCGGAATAAAGTATGGGTTCATGCTATTTCCCATGCCTGCAAACAACTGCAGCACCTTTTTACCATTTCCGGTATTCTCTTTCACAGTTTCAGCAGCATTTCTTATATACTTCTGGTAGGTAACCGTAATATCTTCGTTTTGCTTTCCCTTGGTATTCAGTGTAAACATATTAAAATCATCGTCTCCCGGATTTATTGGATAATCAAGTATTTTATCCGGGTTTTCAGGTGTTTTAACCTGCAGATATGTTTTTGACGTGTATATAAAATTTGATGAGCTGCCTTCACGAATATGCATCATCCCTTCATAACCGGTATACCTGGTAATTGCAGCCCCAATAACCATAACTATAAATGCAGAATGAAAAATTAACCCCGGTATTTTGCCTTTTTTATAAAGTTTATAGCGTTTTATGTTACCTATAAAATTTATTACCAACAATATATAAACTACCTCAAGCCATCTTGCATTATACACCAACCTTTTTGCCGTAGCAGTATTGTAAAACTCTTCAATGAAAGTAGCTGCACCAACGGCAACCATAAATATTACAAGTAAAACAAGGGTTGTTTTTGTAGAATACAATGTTTTCAAAAACTGTTTCATCACATTATGGTATTTTATTAATAAAATATCAAAGCTGTCAAAATTAGAAAAATTATTAAGATAAATTCAATAGAATGAATTATATGTTTATAGTTTTGAAGGTGTTTAAAATTAGTTAAATATTATAGAAATTATTCTTTATTTTCGCATCTTTAAATATTTTTATATGGATTTGTGAAAAATTAAACTTAAAACAAACAATATGAAACTTTTATCAGTAGTTATTGCAGGATTTTTATTGATAGCATCATGTAAAACCGGACAGGAAAAGCAGGTTAATAATGTAAGTTCAAATGGTGCAACTGTTAAAGAGGCAATTAATTCAGGTGGTTACACGTATTTAAGGGTTGAGCAAAATGGTGAAGAAAAATGGCTGGCCGTGAACCAAATGGATGCAAAGGTTGGGGAAACTTACTATTTTGAGGGAGGAATGACCATGACTGATTTTAAAAGTGAAACATTGGACCGTACTTTTGAAGCAATACTTTTTCTCGATAAAATCAGTAAGGAACCTTTAACGGGAAATACGCAAACTGAGCAGACTGAAATGAGTGAATCTGATGTTATGGCACAACACCATTCCGGGAACGTACCTTCTGCCAAAAAAATGATCGAAGTAGACAAAGCCGAGGGAGGCATTACCATTGCTGAACTATATAAAAATAAAAAGGATTATAAAGGCAAGAAGGTAAAAATACGTGGAGAAGTTACCAAGTTTAACGAAGCAATTTTGAATACCAACTGGGTACATTTACAGGACGGTACAAATAGTGAGGGGAAATTTGATGTTACCTTTAAATCAGACGAAACGTTTAAGGTTGGTGATGTGGTGACACTGGAAGGCAAAGTTACCCTTGATGTTGATCTTGGTCATGGTTATGAATATGAAGTGTTGGTTGAAGATGCTGTAAGTGAGTAATAAATAAAGTACCCCAGAAAGTACAATTATTCCATTTTTGTTGAACGTAGTTTTTAAAAATACTTTTTTCTGTATTTTGTTTTATTACAACGGAAGCAGTGAACGAATGTTAATATCACAGAGGATTGAGAGGAAGGTTTTTATCTGGTTGAATAGGATACTTGGGTTGATAAAAAATGTCACGTTTTACAGAAGTGCGCTATTGTAGGATGTTTTATAACCGCATGTTGGCTACTGGCAATTAGAATCTTACACCATTATCATAGCGAAGAATTTCCGATGTAATATCATTTATTTTTATTAGGGGGTAATCTCTATTTTTTAAACTAATTTGCCATACTTTGGTAAAATACATATCTGTAATTCCTGTACCAGTATTTAAGTCATAGTATCCAAATTCAATATCGAAACAGCATGTATCCAATAAATATTCATTAGCGGAATTAAAAAAGAAATCATTCCTTAAACTATCTACGAAAATTCCAACTAGTTTATTTTGCTCCAAGTTTCGAACTGTGTCTAATTCAATATTAGTTACTATATCTTCATCTCTTGGAACTGAAGAGCATATATTATCTTCGTTAAAATGAAACCCTAAGTCATTCGTAAACAATTTTAACCCCTTTATGAATTGATGGCATTTAACATGATAATAACCACTTGAACTGGTACTAGCTTCGTAAAATTGATAATTGCTATAATCCAATGAATTTGATTCAAACAAATTCTGAATAAAAACAATAACTGAATCAGGTAATAGTATAGCCTCCTGGTCAGCAGTAATATCTTTTTTACAGTAATTTATTAATACATCTTTATTCTTTTTTTCTTCACAAGAATAGAATATTATAAAGAAAAATAGGATAAAAATTAAGTTTTTTGGTTTCATGTTTTTTTTAATTTATTAATGAAATAATATTGTTAATTTTTTGCTTGCCGCCAACGTATCGCATGTATGGCGTCATTTTGCCCTGCTTATCTTACCGTTATATAGTTAGTTAACCTTATGGCGCGCTTCTGTGAAGCGTGACAAACCTTATACCGGTTTTGTAAACCATTAAAAATACTATATTTATTTTAATGTCAGAAAAAATAAGGTAGCAAATAACAGGTCTGTTTATTTTATAACGATAGCCATAGCTGAATGCGGGAATGTATTGATCCGGCTGGTTTGTAAACATCACAAAAGTTTGTGAATAAAGCTTTTATCTGGTTGAATAAGATACTTGAGGTCAATAAAAAATATGTCACGCTTCACAGAAGCGCGCCATTAGGAAGTACAATTATTCCATTTTTATTGTACGTAGATTTTAAAAATACCTTTTTCTGTATATTGTTTTATTACAACGGAAGCAGTGAACGAATGTTAATATCACAGAGGATTGAGAGAAAGCTTTTATCTGGTTGAATAGGATGCTTGGGTGAATAAAAAATATGTCACGTTTTACAGAAGTGCACCGTTTAGAGATATGCTAGGGTGTACTTCTTAATCTATTAAAAAATAGTCCTTTTATACCGAAAGAACCCAGGTTTATTTCCTTCGTCAATGAGCTCCACTACGTTCCGGTTGTAAAAAACATAAACCTTGCTTTTTCACGTATAACTGGTTCTAAACATCTTTGCTTTAACAAACCTGTTAAGAATCAGTATACCTTTTACAATATTTATAAAATCCTACAATTGATTTTGAAATATATTTTCCGGGCATAAACAAGACATTCAAAATAACAAGAAATCTATTGATATTATCTGAAAATCTAAATGGATTATTTATTAAAAATGGTATCCAGCCTAAATTATCGTAATCTGGTTTTATCCGAATGATATATGCAATCAAAAGATAAACTACCAGAAAGGAATTAACTTTTAATATGTAAATAAAATCACTATAGTAATCCGTTTGAAAAACTAACAAATACTCAAATATTGTAATAATTATTAGTGAAATAGTAAACCTTATTGGAATAAATTTTTGTCGTACTTTATGCTCATTGTCAATAAAATCCATTTTTCCTATAGAACCTGGATTAATCAATTCTCCAATAATTTCAAATATTCCCATGTTTCAATTCCTTGTTTAATAGTTATTATTTATCGTTGATGTTGTTTTATGCTTTTAAACTATTCAAATATTCGTCTGGTGTTAAAACCGGAATTTCTGATTCTTTAAAATCCTTACTATTTCTTGTAATCAATATTTTACAATCCATTTTTATTGCACAGTAATATTGTAATGAGTCCTCAAAATCTGAGAATTTTGACGATAGTCCCTTATCAACAATTTTATCTGTCAAATCTGATGTCTCAGCAATTACTTTAAACTTTCTTATCTTCTCCTTAATCACTTCTCTATCCTCAAATCTTGAAAGTAAATAATATACGGTAGAATATGTTAAGGCAGAAACAATCAATTCTATTTCGCCTTTATCTGCAAGAGTTGCGATTTTAGCAGCAGAATCATAGAAAGGTTCTCTTTCTCCAAGCAAATCAAGTACTACGTTAGTGTCAATAAATACTCTATCTTTCATTTGTATTTTTCCGCTAAGTAATCACCATATTCTTTCTTATAATCAAAATCTACCGGAAGTTTTACTCCTGTTTGCATACTTTTCACAAATGGAGATATCTCAATATCATTATCTGAAGGTTTATTTTCTTTATCTATCAGTGATTTGAGATAAGACTCAATCATGCGTGAAAGACTTCTTTTATGTGATGAAGCATACTCTTTTGCTTTATCTATCACGTATTTATCTAATTTTAATGTCAATTTTGCATCCATAACCTATGATATTAAATACGTACAAATATAATAAATTGATCCGTATTTTTAAATATTGGGTTACTCAACAAGTAATTGTTTTTATTTTATAACGATACCTTATGGCGCGCTTCTGTGAAGCGTGACAAACCTTATACCGGTTTTGTAAACCATTAAAAATACTAGATTTATTTTAATGTCAGAAAAATATAAGGTAGCAAATAACAGGTCTGTTTATTTTATAACGATAGCCATAGCTGAATGGGGGAATGTATTGATCCGGCTGGTTTGTAAACATTACAAAGGCTTGTGAGGAAAACTTTTATCTGGTTGAATTAGACACTTGGGTCAATAAAAAATATATCACACTTCACAGAAGCGCGCCATTGAGTTTTGAATCGCCCCACTCGTAACAATAACCGAAATGAATACTGAATTCCGAATGCTGAACGAATCACCCCGATGCGCTATATTGTGCTGGGCAACGTACATAATTTCATTCAATCTCAAGACATGATAAATCTTTAAAATCCTCATCATCAAGAAATTTCTCAATCATGTTTTTATTTTGCATCATTAATTTAACAATCTCCTTTGTGGTTAAATTACCTGATCGTATCCAAATAATTTTTGGCGGATGTCCATTTATCACACTAATATCATAAAAATCAGAGTCAAATGTAACTATCGAATAATCATGTTTTCGGGCATACTCCCAAATATTAGGATCATCGCAGTCCATTAATCCACAATCTGACACATGTTTACAATCAGGAAATACGTCAATCAGTTTTTTTGTAATCCGAAAAGAAATGTTTTGATCAAAAAGCAATCTCATGATGCATGCTGCAATTTATGTTCTCTATCAGCAGCATAGGCTAAACATGCTTTTATATCATCTATTGTCAATTCAGGAAAATCATAAATAATCTCATCATAAGTCATTCCAGAAGCTAACCATCCAAGAACATCAAACACAGTAATTCTTGTATCTCTCACACAAGGTTTCCCAAATCTTTTATTTGGATTTCTTTTAATTATGGATTTATAATCAATCATTAATTTTCCTTTTTACAAATATAACCAATTTATAATATTTCTCCTAAAATATTGATTTGCAGAGGTATGTCAGTTTGTTGCCCAATTAATATATAAACGAACCCACAAAATACAACATTCATTTAAAAAATTAAACAGGTAATTTTAATAAAACGTTAATAGTAAATAAAAAACCGTTAGCTCCTGCAAGTTGTCTGCAACTATAAGGTTACTCTACGATTATTTGTTTTTATCCTTATGGCGCGCTTATATGAAGCGTGACAAACCTTATACCGGTTTTGTAAACCATTAAAAATACTATATTTATTTTAATGTCAGAAAAAATAAGGTA
>JBNLCS010000469.1:0-5479 GCA_050303935.1 Bacteroidales bacterium | reverse complement strand
GTAACTAAAACGTAAAACTTCTGAATCTAATTCGGGATTAACCGACACGTAAATTGAATAGGCTTTTTCATCCATTTCAATATAGTGGTCATTCTTATTAGAAAAGTTTATGATCCTAATTTTTTGTTGTGAGTTAACACGTTCGCTAACAACCAGATAATTTTTGAACAGATCAATTCCCTCAACTAAAACATTTTCCCTGTGACCAATTACTTCTTTCCAGTTTTCTATACCTGTTTTATTCACTGGGGTCCACATTACTTTAAAATTTAATGCATTGTGGTTTGTTCTAACATAAAAACGCTCACCAATATGATGAATAGAATATTCAAGGTTTTCTTGACGGCATTGAAAAACTTTAAATGTGCCGTAAGGATCATTAGCATTAAGTAATTGGTATTCATCACTTAATGTGCTATGTGAACCAATAATTATAAACTTTTCTGATTTGCTTTTATATACTGACGTACTAAATTCGTCGTCTTTTTCTTCATAAACCAATTCTTCAGCACTGAAATTAATATCATTCCTGTAAATGAAACTTGATCGTAGGGTAACAGGATCTTTTCTGGTGTAGAAAAAGGTTTTATTATCCGAGGCCCAGGTAATTGGTCCGGTAGTGTTCTTAATTTTTGTCTCTGTTATATTTCCACTGGTTAAATCTTTTATATAAATAGTGTATTTCCTTCTGCCAACCTTATCTACCCCATATGCTAAAAGATTATTATCGGGACTAAGGCTTAGACCTTTTACATCAAAATAATTTTTACCTTTTGCAAGAATATTAATATCCAGTAAAATCTCTTCAAAATTGTTCAGGCTTCCTTCTTTCCTACAGTATATAGGATATTCCTTATTTTCTTCATATCGGGTATAATAATAGTACCCTTTTTTTTTGTAAGGAACAGACATATCCTCTTGTTTTATACGCGCAATTATTTCCGTATACAGCTTTTCCTGAAGTTCTTCTGTATCTTTTAATTTAAATTTGGTATAAGCATTTTCTTCTTTCAAATAGTTTAGAACGTCATCAGAATCTCTGTTGCGTAACCAGTAATAATTATCAATACGGGTATGCCCGTACTTTGTAAGTTCTTGGGGGATTTTTTTTGCAATAGGGTATTGTAACATTTTACTTTTATTTTCCGATGTATTAAAGCAACCAAATATACAAAAGGTTGAAAAGGCAATGATGATTTTTTTTTGTTGCTTTAATTTCATTATTTAAATTAATTTCAATTCGCTTATATATAGTTTACATTCAGTTTTTTACAATCTTAACAATTTTTTTTAGAAAAAATAACTAAAATTTTAAATTACTTTTTAGGAAAATAGTGTACTAAAAGAATAAGGACATAAAAATTTAAGAACTGAAAGGAAATGTATAAACCAAACAATTATTTAAAGAAGGAAATGTATCAATATAATGCATTTGAAAATTTTATTGAATACAGTTGTTATGCTGATCAACTTTTAACGGGAATGGATTTGAACGGAAATGTTGGGGATATAACAGCATTTGATGAATCTGTTGAAATAGGACTTTACGAAAATATTAAGAAAATTGAAGCTTTAAAACATGCGATTAATGCTGAATACTTAAGACACATTGCCATTGTAAAGGAAATGTTTGAAAATAACAGGACTATCAAAAAGAAATTAGGACTTTTTGGAGTAATAAATTATGATCTTGATTCTTGGATTGAACATGTTAAAATATTTTATATAAATATATTATCCGATGGTGAAATATTTGATATAATTTTTGAAAAAGATATTACACTGGAAGATGTTGAAGCAACTATAGAATTGATTGTACAGCTTGAGGAATACATGGTTGAAAACCAAAAAGAAGCAGAAAATCAATTTTGGAACTAATGAAATATTTAAGTTCATAAACGAATATATAAGATGAAAATAAAGCAATGTTGGTGACATAAGGCTCAACATTTTGTAGAAGGAGAGAAAAAAAATATAAAGCAGTAGTTTGTTAGTAGTTAGAGAAGACACAACCTGTAATTTGACGCCGCGTAATCCTTGCCCTCCCTATCGTGGCGTCATTTTTTTTGATGCATAGTATAAACAATTCCATTATAAAATTATTAGACTATATAAATTAAAGAAGTCATAATTGTGGTTAATTGTGTTTGCTAAATCATAAAAATTAGATAAGTTAATCGTGCTTTAATTTTTTCTTTTAAATTTAGTTACATTTAAGTTGTGTACTACATCAACATAAATTGATAATATTAAATTGTTTTTTAGGGAACGTTTTATAAATGTACTGTCTATATATTAAAATAATTACATGTGATTATATCTGAGACGCTGATAAAAGAATGTAAAAGGTATAATAAACTGGCTCAAAGAGAACTGTATGAAGTATATCTTCCAATATTCAGGAGCCTTTGTAGACGTTATGCCGATTGTGATGATGATGCAAAAGATATTGTACAAGAAGGCTTTATTAAAATTTTTTCCAAAATAAAACAATATAAAGGTAAGGGATCATTTGAAGGCTGGATGAAAAGAATTATGATCAATACCGCATTATCCTATTATCATAAAAAAACATCAAAAAAAGAATTGGAATATATTGATAATATGGATCATGACAAAACCGATTATACAGTACAGCATGAACAAGAAATATTACAGATTGATAAAGGAGATATAAGTATGGAAGAAGTTGGTTTTGATATGGTGTACAATGCAAATTTTTCATATGAAGAGCTTTACGGAATGTTAGATAGCCTCTCAAAACCATTCAGAGATGTATTTAATTTATATTGTATTGAAGGATTAAAACATCAGGAAATTGCAAAAATTCTTAAAATTGATGAAAAAACATCGAGAACAAGGTTGTCGAGAGCAAGGGAACGGTTGAAATCTTTACTTGTTTCTAATTGTATTCAAAAAGTAGGGAGGTAAATATGAAGTTCAAACATGATAACATAGATGATTTTTTTAAAGATGCTTTTTCCACCCATAATATAAAGGATGGTGAAATATCCTGGTTTGATATAGACAAAAAAGTAAGTAGAAACAATTTTCTGAGGTTTTCAATTGTAAATTTTAATGTGTATTATTTAATTACTATTGTATGTACGGTTTTATTAACAGGATATGTTGGTCTTGAGAATTTTAGGACAAAGAAAATTCTAGAAAATAATTTGCAGAACCAACAAAGGACTGTACAAGTCATTACCGATACAGTTTACCAGGTGAAAACAAAGTATGAAATAATTGAACAGGAAATTATACAGGAACCTGAAAAAAAAGAATATTATGAACTACAAGATGTTTCAAAAGTTGACAGTGTAATACAAAAAAAAGAATTTAAAGAGAAAAAAAATGTTTCTGCTTCGGAAGAAAGAAAAAATATTTATGATTTTGATACAATTAAAAATATTGTGATAATCAAACCAGGACCAGTAATTGTGAAAGATACTGTTTTTGAATACAAAACAAGAATTAGGAATAAAAAACGTTAATTTTGATCGAAAACAGTTAAAACATGTTTTACAAGCATTATTTCAAACCTATACTTTATCTGATCGTTATAAGTTCTGCTAATTGTAATATAGATTTATTGGACATAGATACCTTGGTAGCTAAAAGCTATATTTACGATACAATTTATGCAATGCCTGATACACTTTATTATACAGATACGGTGTATATTGAAGACATTTTAACAAGTAATCATGACAACGGTAACATGTTTTTTGAAACAGGTATGTCATATGGTATTGCTACCGGTAAGTATCGATTACTACACGGTAGAATGGATATGGATATTTTAAACAGTGAATTTAATTTAAAGAATAATTTATATACTGAACTTAGCATTGGTTATACAAATAAATCATTCTTATTTTCGATAGGGGCATCATTTTATCGTTATAATGAAAGTATTGAGCATTTTCCGTTGAATGAATTGCGGAAAATAAATGGTTTTATTAGGTTTGATACAGTTACTTATGCTTATACTGGTGGGATAGATACAGTTTGGATAACAGAAGCTTATGAGGTAAATAATTCTGATACATCATACAAAGTATATGAAAGCCCATATTACAATGAACATAATTTTATTTCAATACCATTACAGATTGGTTATGTGTTTGCGAAGGAAAGGTTAAACTATCTGCTACTTTGTAAATCTGGTATAACTTTTAGAAAAAAAAATAAAAATGGTACTCTGCTGATGACTGGTGATGAAGGTTTGTTAGTTAAGGGAAATTCTGGTTATCAACGAAATAAGGTAAGTATAACCTGGTCGCTGTTATCACAAATTGAATATAAAGTAAGTAATGAAAACTATATTTACTTTGGCGTTATATTATCGCTAAATTCGTTTTTATATCAAACACAAAACGTAAAACTATTAATAAATCCATTCTCAGTATCGGTAAATATTGGGTTTAGGAAGTATTTGAATATTTACCGTAAATTGTGAAAATTACTTATGATAAATAGAAATAACGTTTGTTTTTTGCAATTAATAATTCATTATAAGTAACTTTTTTTTAAAATTTATGTATAACACGTATATAGTTTTTACTATATATGAAAATTGTTAATAAAAAGGTTTTTTTTAAAGGTAAAATACAAAATTGTTTGTATTTTTGTAAACGTTAGATAATTGGTAGTTATAGTTATAAATTAGGTAATTATTTCTATAAAGTTCTTTAGGAAAATAGTCAAAATAATGTTTGAAATGATTGTTTAAATTTAAAAAATTGATTATTTTTTGGGAACTAGTAGGAATGTACCTGTCTATGAAGAAAATATATATATGGAATTGAAAGAACAAATTACATCAGAAACTGAGTCTTTAGAGACCATTCTTACAAGTGATAAGAAAGTTGTTAATTTTCCTGAAGTGGATATTCAAAAAAACGGAAATGTTTTAAATATTTTTTCTTTAAAAAAGATTAACGAAATAAGTCTGTTTGACCAGTGTGGAAGAGTGATGAAGCTTGGGGAAAGGGTTAATGACCATAAGTATAAAATTAATATCAATATTGGTTTTTATAAATTCATGGCGTTGGTTATTAAAGTTGCCCTTGAAGATTGTTATGTTTTTAAAAGGGTCGATATTTACTAGACAAAATATATTCCTATTCAGTATTAAGCTGGATAAATTTGAATAAAGCTACCTTTGGTAGGTTTTATGTACTAAATTTATAATCCGATATAAAGTTAAGTTTTGGGTGATTCTTCGTTAAATTAAATTTATTTATTGAAGGAACATTTTCTTTAAATTTTATCTATATAAACGATAGTAAACGGTAAATAATAATTGATTGTTTTATATATTTAGAATTAATCATAATTTTAGGGCTTTAAGTTGTACCAGTATTGGGAAAAATATGTTTTTATTCAGAAACTGTCGTGTTTTGTTATACATATTGTTTCTTGTAACAGAAGCGTTGTGCAATGCTGGTTTGTCTTCTGAGAATACGGGGCTATT
>JBNLCS010000468.1:0-12842 GCA_050303935.1 Bacteroidales bacterium | reverse complement strand
AGGGCATAAGAGTGGTATCAGTCGTATTAATATGGATGATTATATTGTCAAATCTTTTCATCAGGACTTTGAGATCAGGAAAAATTACGAATTCAATAAAAATTCCAGTATTTATGATGGAAAAGGAAAGGTATGGCTGGGTTTTAACGAAGGATTACTTTCAGTCAGTATTTCTGAAAATAATATTTTATCCCTGCCACCTATACTGAACATTACTTCAATACGTGTAAATGATACTGAAATTGATGTGAAAGATAAAATCAGACTTGCCCCCGGACGTTATAAATTGAGCATTGAATATAAAGGGGTTAGCTTAAATGAACCTGAACTAACCAGGTATCAATATTTTCTTAAGGGATATGATGATTCACCTGTTATGACGAACAATACCAAAATCACATATCCGGGACTGTCTGATGGTCAGTATTATTTTTATATTTCAGCGATTAGCGGTGATGGAGTAGTTACAAAATCACCCATTCAATTGAGCATATTCATAAAAACCCCGCTTTGGAAAATACCCTGGGTTTACGGATTGACAATTTTTTTCATCTTTCTTTCTATAATAGGAATAATGAGAAGAAGGGAAAAAATGAATCAGTTGGAGAAAATTAAGTTGGAAGAAAGAATCAAAGAAAGGACCCATGAAATAATGGAACAAAAGAAAGAACTCGAGGAAAAAAACCTTCGTCTTGGACAGTTGAATGAAAAAATAATAGTACAGAAATCAGAGATTGAGAAAAAGAATATTGACATCACTGATAGCATAGCATATGCCCAACATATTCAGGCTGCTGTATTACCCCGGGAAGATATTTTCAGGGAAAGCTTTACGGACTATTTTATTCTCTTCAAACCAAGGGATATTGTAAGTGGTGATTTTTACTGGGCAACAAGCATAAACGGTAAAATTATTATTGCTGCGGCTGATTGTACAGGTCATGGAGTTCCAGGGGCCTTAATGAGCATGCTGGGAACTGCCTATTTAAATGAAATTATCAATCAGTCATTGGTACTTGAACCGGATGTAATTTTATACCATCTGAAGCAAAAATTAATTAATGCATTAAAACAAAAAGGAGAAATTGGAGAAGCCAAAGATGGAATGGATATTGCGCTTTGTTCAATTGATTATAAAAAAGGGATACTTCAATTTGCCGGGGCTTTTAATCCTTTGTATTTTATACAAAACAATGAGATGATTGAGGTTAAAGCAGATCGTATGCCCATTGGCATTCATCATTTTATTGATAAAAAATTTACAATGAGTGAATTGAAATTTACTAAAGGTGATTCGTTTTATATATTCTCTGATGGTTATTCGGACCAACTAGGTGGGGATGCGGGTAAAAAACTTATGAAAGTGGGATTTCGTAATCTCTTATTTCAAAATCATCAAAAATCAATGACAGAACAAAAAGAAATACTTGAAAAATCACATGAACTATGGAAAGGTAATATTCAACAGATTGATGATATTTTAGTTATAGGAGTGAAGTTGTAATTAGTGCTTGGTTGTAAGGCTAAGGTTCACTTCCACAATATCTTCTGCACATTAATCAACCTTTTTCACAACTAAATTCAATTCATCCAATTGTTCCTTAGCAATTACCGAGGGCGAATCAATCATTACATCCCTGCCTGAATTGTTTTTAGGAAAAGCGATTACATCGCGGATGGAATCCAGCCCGGCAAATAACGATACAAACCTGTCGAAACCAAATGCTATGCCCCCATGGGGTGGTGCACCATATTTAAAGGCACCCATCAAAAAGCCAAATTGTTCCTGTGCCTCTTCATCGCTAAAACCAAGTACCTTAAACATTTGTTTTTGCAATTGCTCATCGTGAATCCTGATGGACCCCCCTCCTATTTCCACACCGTTTATCACCATATCGTATGCTTCCGCGGCTACATTGCCCGGATCGGAGGCAAGTTTGTCCATATCACCTTTCTTCGGTGAAGTAAACGGATGGTGCATCGCATAATAACGTTTGGTTTCTTCATCCCATTCCAATAACGGAAAATCTACTACCCAAAGGGGTACAAATTTATTTGGATCGCGAAGCCCCAATCGTTTACCCATCTCAAGCCGCAATTCACTAAGCGCATGCAGGGTTGATTTTTTCTCCCCTGCCAGTAATAATATCAAGTCACATTTTTCGGCACCCGTTGTTTCGCCCCATTGTTTCAAATCGTCTTCACTATAAAATTTATCTACTGACGACTTAACGGACCCATCACTGTTAAATTTCACATAAATCATTCCCTTGGCACCGATTTGAGGTCGTTGCACAAATTGTGTAAGCTCGTCCAGTTGTTTGCGTGAATAATCGCCACAGCCTTTCACGCAAATTGCACCGGCATAATCTGCGCTATCCAGCACTTTAAAATCATTGCCTTTAACAATTTGGGTCATGTTATTGATCTCCATGCCAAAGCGAAGGTCGGGCTTATCGTTACCATATTTTTCCATGGCCTCGGTGTAGCTCATGCGAATAAATTTCTCTGGCAGTTCCACATTTTTTATCGCCTTGAACAGATGTTTTGTCATACCTTCAAAAGTATCCAGGATATCATCCCTCTCAACAAATGACATTTCACAGTCGATCTGGGTAAATTCAGGTTGACGGTCAGCCCGGAGGTCCTCGTCACGAAAACATTTTACAATTTGAAAGTAACGGTCAAACCCACTAACCATTAACAACTGTTTAAATGTTTGCGGTGATTGTGGCAGGGCATAAAACTGACCGGGGTTCATGCGTGACGGTACAACAAAGTCCCGTGCCCCTTCGGGGGTAGATTTAATCAACACGGGTGTTTCCACTTCCATAAATTTCTGGCTATCCAGGTAATTTCTAATTTCCCTGGCCATATTATGACGTAATTCCAGGTTTGTCCTTACATTAGGCCTTCGTAAATCAAGGTACCTGTATTTCATCCTCAGGTCGTCACCCCCATCGGTATCCTTCTCAATTGTAAATGGCGGTACTTCCGATTTATTCAAAATTGTAAATTCATTAACGATTATCTCAATTTCACCGGTTGGTATTTTCAAGTTTTTATTGGAGCGTTCATTCACTATACCTGTAGCCTGAATCACATACTCACGCCCCAAACAGCGGGCCTTTTCGCAAAGTGGTGCATTTGTGTCCATGTTAAAAACCAACTGGGTAATTCCGTAACGGTCGCGCAGATCAATAAAGGTCATTCCACCCAAATCCCTCGATTTTGCAATCCAGCCACTAAGTATTACTTTCTCACCGTGATTTTTCAGATTTAACTCGCCGCAAGTATGTGTTCTATACATGGTAAAATATTTTCGTGTTTAAGTTGGAGTGCAAATATAAAATATTAACACCATTATACTTCAACTCATTTCGAAAAAATTCTCCTAAGAGCTTAACAATAATAGCCCAGAAGTATTTTAAGGACAGTGAAAAGTAAGTAGTGAACAGTAAATAGTGGTTTTAGGGGTGTTAGTGGGTTCAAGGTTCAAGAGTTTAAGGGTTAATGGGTAATAAAGTAAGTAGTAAACAGTGAAAAGTAAATAGTGGTTTTGGATGGGTTGGTTGGTTCAAGGTTCAAGGTTTAACGTTCGGAAATTCTTGTTCGATACTCAACAACCATATTACATCATTAGATCAAAAGGAGCAAAGAACAAGGTGGCAAAAAGATGCCTGCTATAAAAACTTAAAAGCAAGTTATCAACACCCCTTTGATTTATTAAAAAATATTCTTTTTTTCAAAGGATAAATTAAAAAATGGAGCGGATGATTAACCAGTTTTCGAACGAATACTTTATGAAACAAGCTTTTTTAGAAGCTGAAAAAGCGTACCTAAAAAAAGAAATACCAGTTGGTGCAGTAGTGGTATGCAACAACCAGGTGATAGCCCGTGCCCATAACCTTACCGAGACCCTAAATGATGTTACTGCCCATGCCGAAATACAAGCTATTACAGCAGCTTCAAATTACCTTGGTAATAAATACCTGAACGAATGCAGCCTGTATGTTACCCTTGAGCCTTGTATAATGTGCGCCGGTGCTTTGTATTGGTCTCAATTAGGCACATTGGTTTATGGGGCATTTGATGAAAAACGCGGCTTCTCTATGCTGCGCCGGGATGTGTTGCATCCAAAAACCACTGTGTTACACGGTATAATGGAAGATGAATGCGCAGAGCTGCTGAAGCGTTTTTTTGTAGAGATGCGGGAGTAAGTGTATGGGACCTGCACTAAGATATCCATTCATAAAACAGTAAAACTTCTCTAATCGATATTATTTTGTATAAAAGCGAGATACGAATTTCTTCTGTATGACATGTACATTTTATTCTACTTTGTACAGATCAGTTCACTCAGTAACAACAAACCATATCGTTCACATATTGCATCCTAATTTACAAGAAAGCGATCATGCAATTGTTAAAAACTTGTTTAAAACAATGCACGTAATTCTACGTAACCGTTGAGAAATTATACATACTTTCGAGCCCTAAATAAAAAACGATGCTTAAAATTACTACACATAATAAAAAAGTATTGATATCGTTTAACGACCTGGAACGTATAGATGTTTCCAATGCAAAAGAGATATCTGGAAAAATTGAAAGCTGTATTAAAGCCGGAACCGACATATTAATCAACCTTAATAAGGTATTTTATATTGATACCGAAGGTTTTAAAGCACTAACTATCTTAAAAGAAAAAACTGAAATAATTGGAGGCAGGATGAGGTTAATACAATTATCAGCAGCTTTAACGGATTTATTTAACCTGATGGGGCTGTGTGATAAATTTGAATGGGCCTCTGCCGAGCATCTTTCCGATCCTGCGTTTGCAGGCTGATTTACTAACTACTTAAGCTTTGGAATTGTTGACTAGCTTTTTGAAAATCATTGGGATTATTGATGTTTAAAAACTGGTCGCGGATCGATGAAAGATCAATGATGTTTGAGGGGATGCCACCAATTATTTCTTGCATTTTATACATACCTTTCCCTATTTTCTTTTCAAAATATGGCAGGCTTTCTTTATGGTAAATTGCACATAAAGGTTCCAGATTTTTGCCATCCAGGGTTGGTACAGTAACTAGTTTATCATTTATTTCCCCAATAAGTTTTTTAATCGTTTGTTCACGAATAAGTGGCATATCACATGATAGCACAATATTTAAATCGTAGGATGATTGTTTTAAACAGGAATAAATCCCTCCTGCCGGGCCAATACCCTTTATTTCATCATGAATAACCCTGATTTTTTTATCGACTGTTTTATTGGAGCTTATTATTATTTCATCACATGTTTTTTCCAATATTTCAAGCGAAAAATCGATCAGTTCTTTTCCGGCTAGTTTTAAAAATGCTTTATCCGACCCCATTCGGCTACTTTTACCGCCCGCAAGTATAATGCCGGTTATCTTCATGTTGGTTATATTAATGAATATCGAGGCTATGCAGCATGTATAAGCTGTGCTGCAGCGTTTTAAATATTTCAGTGGTATATTCTTTAATTGCTTTTGGGCTACCCGGTAATGTATACACCAACGTTTTACCTTTAACCCCGGCTACGCCCCTGCTTAATAGTACGCCTGGCTTTTCAGCGCCATATTTATACCGGATTAGTTCCATAATCCCGGGTATTTCCTTATCAAGCCATGGTTTTACATTGTCAGGTGCAATATCCCTTGGGCCAATCCCTGTGCTCCCGGTAGTGAAAATAATATCGTATGTAGCAAATTCTTTTAATACCTCATTTAGTTTGTTTTTATCATCCGGAATAATTTTCCTGGTCACCATGAACTTACGGTTTTTCGATTTCAGAAATTCTTCAATCCCCTGTTCAAGCAAAGGGCCGCTCTTATCCTCATAAATACCATGCGCTGCACGGTCACTTAAGGTAATAACCAACACGTTAATTACTCTTGGGGTATACGTAATTTCCATACCGGCCTTAATTTCCCCATGTTTAACAACCCGTGCAAATATTCCCTCTTTTGGCATAATGCAATCGCCCGATAATTGAAAAATCTGGCAATTGGAACCATGACATTTTTTTCCAATCTGGGTAACCTCAAGCATTGTATCACCTATACTAAGTGTGTCCAGAGGGTTCAATTCATATAAGTTAATATCCTGTGTGGTTACATTTTCGGCAAAATCACCATAACCAAGGTTTTTATCTATTTGTTTAGCAAACTTTTCAATACTCTCAACGCCCAACAGGCTTACCTGACGGTTCCAATGGCCGGCATGGGCATCATTTTCAACACCAAATTCATTCAATCTTATGCCTTCAACAGGTCCTTTAACGGTTCCTTTTTCTTTTGAAATGTTTACAGAAACAACTTTCATTATATATCCTTTTTCTCCTTACTTATCAGTTGTATTTTTTCAATCACCATATTTTTATCCACTGCTTTACACATGTCGTAAACTGTAATCAAGGCATTGCTCGCAGCCATGATAGCCTCCATTTCCACACCTGTTTTACCGGTACAGGAAACTGTTGAAGTAGCTTCAATACCTTGGTTTGTAAGTTCCAGTTCTACATTAATGTTATTTAAAGGCAAAGGATGGCACAACGGGATTAAATCGGAAGCTTTTTTAGCAGCATGGATACCAGCAATTTTTGCAACAGTAAGTACATCTCCCTTTTTCATATTGTTTTCACGGATCAACGTAATTGTTTCGGCTTGCAATCGTATAAAACCCCTTGCTACAGCTGTTCTGTGTTGATCCGCTTTATGCCCTACATCAACCATGCGGGCATTTCCTTCATGATCGGTATGTGTTAGTTCGGACATTTAACCTCCAATATTATAAAAATGGTTTATCAAGTTACTTTTACCGCACTCGGGTTTATTTTCTGTGGCCTTTTCAAACGCTTTAACCACTCCCATTTCCCTGATGCTAAATTCGCTGTTTCCAAATAAACAGGGTTTTATCATTCCGTTTGCTGTGAGCCTTAAACGGTTGCATATTTTACATATCCCACCCTGTCCACCTTCCACTTCAGAAAATTCACCGCTTACAAGGTCCATTTGCCTTATAAAACGAAGGCTTAAATCATTTTCATAGCAGAATTTTTTCAAGGCCAAAACTTCTTCTTCAGTTGTGTGGGGGAATTTTACAGCATTTATTTTAACAGGCATTATACCTGCTTTTTTAGCAGCATGAATACCTTGGTAAACTTTATTTATATTGCCCCATTTGGTTATTTTATGGTACTTATCCGGATGGGTGGTATCCAGGCTGATATTCACACGATGTAAACCTGCTTTTTTAAGTTTTTCGGCATATTCACCCAGAAATATCCCGTTAGTAGTCATGGCAATATCCTTTATGCCATCTATTACTGCAATATTTTGTACAATTTGTACTATATCTTTTCTAACCAACGGCTCTCCTCCTGTAAGCCTTATTTTATTTATTCCAAAAGATATCCCTGCTTTAACAACTTCTACGATCTCTTCAATGGTTAAAAGCTCCGAAGGCTTATAAAAATCATTTACACAATTTGGCATGCAATAGGAACATCTCAAATTGCAACGATCGGTTACGGAAATTCGGAGATATGAAATTTCCCGGTTAAATTGGTCTAACATTTGTCCTTTCCCCTTCTTTAATTATCTCTTGTCCCTCCTCAAAATGCAATAACCCAAACGCTTCGCCCAAAGCGAAAAAATGACCAGAACCATGATAAGGCACTTTCACTACCTGGCATTTTTCATTTAATTTAACAGGTATAAAACTTTCGTTAGAAGTATTTTTTCTGGTAAAATCTTCACCTGCTATAAATACAAAATTTTCAGGGGTAAACGAATGCCCCATTAAAGCCCACAAATAAGGTTTTACCAATAATTCAAACTGGATATATGAAGAAACCGGGTTACCGGGCAATCCAAAACAGAACTTATTGCCTTTTGTAGCAAATAAAACGGGTTTCCCCGGCTTACTATTCAGTTTGTGAAACCTTATTTCAAAACCAATATTTTTCAAAATCTCAGGTACGTAATCATAATCCCCCATTGAGACGCCGCCTGAGAGAATCATACCATGCGCATTTTCAATACTGCGGGACAACTCAATTTCCATCATTACTTTATCATCCTCGGTAATACCACCATACAAACTGTTTATACCCATTGAATAAAGCTGTGAAAGTAATTGTGGGCCATTGGCATTTCTTATTTGTCCGGGCTGCGGAATATCTTCAGGTTCAACCAGCTCAGAACCTGTAGAAAAAACTGTGATAAATGGCTGTCGGTATACATTAAGTGAATGCATACCTGCCGATGCTAATATACCAATGTGTTTATTTTTAATGACACTTCCCTTTTTTAAAATAAGTTCCCCTTGCTTTTTATCCTCACCTAAAAAACATATGTTATCAACTTTATTTTTGTTGTCAATTTTCAACCGACCATCTTCCGTTACCGTAGCGTGTTCAACCATAACTATACAATCAGCACCTTCAGGTACTTTAGCACCAGTCATAATTTTGAAGCACTCCCCTTCGTTAACGTTGTTCACTGCATCTGATCCGGCAGCTATGGTCCCCTTTATTAAAAGTAATTTATCAAGATCGGCTTTTTTACAAGCATACCCATCAACAGCAGATTTATTAAAAGGTGGGAAATTGGTCCCGGCAACCACATCTTCTGCAAGCACACGGTTTATTGAAATTGACAGGGGTATTTTTTCAACGCCAATAATTTCTGCCTTATCGTTCAATATATTGAGTGCTTCTTTAATGCTGATCATCTTGTTTTATTTTTATCCCCGGTATATCCAACTCCCTTTTTTATAATTCAAATTTGACAGATCAAAATACACTTTTCCATCGTGATTATCAAGTATAATATCAGCTTTATTTCTTATCTCCATATTTTTATTTCCGCCGGGCGTATCTATATATAAAAACAACGAAGGTTTAACATAGTTTATAATCCCACCCGATTCACAAATACAAGGCCGGTTTCTTATTATTTCATTAATTTTTTCAATATTGTTGGCTAAACCAACATCACTGCTTTCAATATAAAATGAATGTGCAGCTCCGGCATCCAACATTTTGGAACTGTCTTTCCCGGTTTTTTGTTTTTTTTCTTCATCAAGATAAAAATTGTTCCCCAGTTTTTGAAATTCGTGCATGTTGTTGTGAAAGTGCTGGGAAATTTTCATAGCAATAACCGGATGAAATTCAGAAAATTTCTCTATTATTTTACATGCAAGCCATGTTTTGCCAATATTTTTTTTATTTCCCGATATTACTAACAATGATGGTATGTATACTATTTCATTCAACATTTGAAGTAGTTAAGGTTAATTTGTGTTCTACAGGAAAACCCGCCTTTGAAAACAAAAATAGTTAAATATGAACATAATTTAATCATGATTAATAAAGAATTGTTTCACGTACCGGCGAATAGCATTATTTTTACAGTTAAAAAGCAGTTGACAAATTTAATTAAACGCATATTTGAGATTGAAAGGCCTTCAGAATTTGATACCCTGGCTTTGGATATCTTTCGTTTTCAATATACTAACAACAAATTATACCGTTCATTTTGCAATCACCTTAAAATTCAGGTTGAATGTATAAAACAGCCTGAACAAATTCCTTTTTTACCAATTTCATTTTTTAAAACACGGCAGGTAGTATCTATTGATGGACCATATGAAAAAACATTTACCAGCAGCGGTACTACGAGTTCAATTAATTCCAGGCATTTTGTGAAATACAATCATATTTACCAGCAAAGTTTTTTAAAGGCTTTTGAACTATTTTATGGAAATATCAGTGAGTATTGCATTCTCGCATTACTTCCATCTTATCTGGAGCGTTCAGGGTCATCGCTCGTACATATGGCTGAAAAATTGATCGGGTTAAGTGATTGCCCAAAAAGTGGGTTTTACTTAAATGAATTTGATAAATTAAACCAGGTTCTTCTTGAACTCGAACGAAAGGGTAAAAAAACAATTTTGTTAGGGGTAACTTTTGCTTTGCTTGATTTTGCTGAAAAGTATTCACCTGTTCTTAAGAATACTATTATTATGGAAACAGGAGGAATGAAAGGAAAACGAAAGGAAATGACCCGGGAGGAGGTGCATGATATATTTTGTAAAACTTTTAATACGAAATCTGTACATTCAGAATACGGGATGACAGAATTGTTGTCACAATCATATTCAAAAGGCAATGGCAACTATTTTTCACCTCCATGGAAAAAGATACTTATCCGCGATCAGTATGATCCTTTTACATTAGTTGGAAATGAAGTAGTTGGGGGTATTAATGTAATTGACCTTGCCAATATTTATTCTTGCTCATTTATTGAAACCATGGATTTAGGAAAAACATATAAGGATGGTCGTTTTGAAGTATTAGGCCGTTTTGATAACAGTGATATCCGGGGGTGTAATTTAATGGTAGGGTAGAAAACGTAATCCACCAATCTCTTTTTAATCTCTCATTACTGATTTTTTACACAGAAAAATAGGTGTTTATAAAACAAAAAAGCTATAGTTTAAGATTGCGTTTTATTTATTTGGCAAAACGCTGTCAGGTCTTGCAGACACTGATAGGTTAACTTCAGGTTTACCTGACAAAATCTGTGGGTCTTGGCAGCGTCTTGTTTTAAAATACCAAGCTAATTTTAAACGATAGCTAATAAAAATTGCAAAAAAGAAAAAATAACGTCATGTAATTTGTATTGTCATTTTTTTTTACAATTTTACAACTATTAATATAAACCTGAACACTAAAATTGAAACTAGCCTGTTTGAAGATAACTAGGATATGATATTTTCATGTAACACATACGCAAAAAAGCAACATAATTTTTTGAAGTAAACTGTAAACAGAAAGCAGTAAATGAAGCGTTAATCTTTGAATAAATAATAAAGTTTGTATTAATCATAACATAATGAATAATGAAATGAAAAAAAGTAAATGCATTAACATTTTGTTTTTCTGTTGCACGATAAGCCTTTTTTATAATTGTGCACAAAATAATATGGCCGATAACGGATACATTACCATCCAACCAGAAGACAAAGAACCGGTTGATACGTTATATATTTCATCCAGGGTCAAACTAATCCCCCTGGAAACAACAGAAGAATCTTTTTTAGGAAATATCTACAAGGTACAACAATTAAATAATGAATTCTATATTCTTGATAACAACAGAAGGGATATCAAAGTTTTTAATAACAAAGGGAAATATGTACGAAAACTTTCAAAAATGGGAAAAGGACCTGGTGAGTATTTTACTATTTCAGATTTTTATATTGACAATAAAAAATTGTATGTTCTTGCAAATCAAGGAACGATAAATATTTATAAATTACATGATTTTGAATTCATCAAGAATTTTCCAAAGCCCCAAGAAATGGATTTTGTGCAGGAATTTTTTGTTGACACTTTCTACTATCTAAGTAATTACTCAAACTATAAAAGTAACAGCAATATACATGTTTTTAAGGAAGACGGTAATACATTAAAGAAAACTGGTGAATTGGTGGATTTATCGGTTGATAATAATTCAGAAACAGGATCGATGATATTGGTCCGTGGTACATCTGTTCAACCAATTGGCTGTAAGGGGAACTGTGGGTTTTTGTTTAACCAGTCATTTGATAATTACCTGTATGAAATTATGAATGGTACTATTGTAACTACATACAAGGTGGATTTTGGTAAAAACAACCTTCCGGAAGACCTGCTTATGAAAAAAATTGAAGAGAAGAATAAATACATGAAAGAACATGATAATGTTATGTATATAACTGATTTTAGCAGGAGTGGACTTGATTTTATTTTTAAAATCAGTAGGGGTGGTTTTAAAAAACCGTTGTACATGATTTATAATAAAGAAACAAGGCAAACAAAAATGTACGCAGATATGGTTTTACCGGCTTTTGACTTAAAAATTAAATTGCTCGGGGCTGATGAACAAGGGTTTATTGGTATCTTAGATTATAATGTTATTAACAACAAGCTATTGGAAATAAAGCATAAACAGGAAATACATGTAAGCCTTCATGAAAAAGAAAAACAATTTATTAAGGCTTTTGATGAAAATTCAAACCCCGCGCTGATTATTTTTACCATTAAAAATGAATTTATACAATAAACCAGAAAATGGTAATCGGAAAAATTGAAAAAATTTCTACTGTTTGTTTATATAGTTAAGAATGTTGAAATTCAATAAAGAAAATAATTTTATTTTGTTCATGACTATAATCGTCGTGTTAGCAATTGTTTTCTTTTCATGCGCAGGTGAGATGGGAGATAAAAAACCTCAAAAGTTTTATCCCGATGTTGACCGGTTTTATGATTCCATTGATATTGTTTTACCAGATAACCATAAGAAAGAATTAAAAGATACGATAGATGCATTGGTTGAAAATGTAATCCCCGACAAGGAAGAAAATGTTGAGGTAATCCTTGATCCGGAAAATCCGGGACAAGATACCAAACTCAATGAAAAACCGGTAATTAATTACAACGCCATTGCCATGGACAGCATTTTATCCATGGTATTTGTTGAAGGAGGGGAAATTGAAAAACTTTCAGGCCTTATTGTTTCAAACGGGGTACCGGATACGGTACTCTTGAAAGCTTCTGATTTTTTTATCGGAAAATTTGAAGTAACCAGGGAAATTTATTACCGCTTTATAAAAACAAAAACCGTTCGGGAATATAATAAGCGAAAACCCATGAGCGGTGTTACCATGCCCATGGTTATTGAATTTTGCAATGCAGTTAACAAAGCGGCCAGCCTCCCACCTTCGGACGATGAAAAAGGAAATTTACTGGATGCAAACGGTAA
>JBNLCS010000467.1:0-4215 GCA_050303935.1 Bacteroidales bacterium | reverse complement strand
TTGGCATCGTCGCCAGCAGCCTTTGAACATGCCATCACCAATGCATCATCAGATTGGGCATAAAGTACACAACTGATTAAAAACAGGCCAGATATAAGTGTGATAATTTTATTTTTCATTATTGATAATTTTAAAGCTTAAAGTTGTATTAGTTTTTTACGAACTTCATCAATTTTTGTGATAATATTGTTCAATTGCTCATCGGTAATATTAACAAAACTCTTATCATTTTGTACAAAAATCAGCATACCATCTTTTTCTATGGCTTCTGTTTCACCTAATTCAACAGAAATAGTTATGTCTTTATATAAATCATTAATTTCTTGAAAATAGGTTAACATATTGGCAAAATGTTCATTTTTTTTATAAAACTCAAGTAATATAAGTAATTTTTCAAGTGTTATTTTTTGTTCCCCTATTCTTTCTTTCAAATCTGGATGTGGACTGCGACTTGCCACTTGTGTTGCAAGGTAAAGTCCTTCTATCCAAACCCCGGTGATAATTAATGTACTTAAGTTTCCCCTGTTATTATCACGTAAATAACCATCCATTTGATTAAAACTTCTTACACTGATATCCATCAGTGAATCAAGGTTTGAATTGTTGGTAGCCAATCTTTTTAATGTTGTAAAATCAAAAAATTGTCCAACTTTTATTTCATCTGCAAGGTCTTTAATTACTGAAATATAATCTAATACAGTGGTAGTTTTGTTGTACATGTTAAGGTATCCCAAATCGGCACCATAAATTCCAAGATTAAATGCCTGGCTATAACTTGTATGCATTTGGTCAACAGTACTGGTAGGTGCCAGATAGTCTTTTGAAAATTCTACACCAAGTGATTTAATGAGTGCTGCCATTTCAACCGGTGACGAGATGTTTTCAACTATATCATTCATGGCATCACCACCAATCTGGATCATGGATGTATCATAATCAGATTCGTCGATGTCTATTGTAGTAAAGTCTTTATCACCACCACCACCTGACTGACATGAAAAAATGGTCAGGGAGAGTAATGATACTGAAATAACAATTAGAATACTTCTTATCATAACCTTAGATTGTTTAATATTTTTCATCAATTTAATAATCGTTTAAATACTCCATTTTTAATCATCTCTTTTGAGGGAGGTGATTGCGTTTCATATTCGATCCCTCAATGAGGGTTTTATTCATGTAAATAAATTTAATAAAAATTAAGAAGCTATCCATGGATTTACTTCTTAAATTTAATTTTTCCCATCAAATCTAAAAACTTTTTCAAATGCTCATAATAGAGTGTTATATAAAGCACTAACGTAAGCAACCAAATAATAGTCATGTTAAACCAGAAAGTATCATAAAATTTTCCCATAAAATGTTTACGGGGTGCCAAAAAATGAGATCGGATACTGAAATACCCTGCAGGTTCAGGATCACGAAATATAGGGTCAATTTGTGGGACGAGCCTGTTGTTGTATTCAAGCAATTTGTTTTTTTCATACCTGTTTTTTACCTGGTCCCGTATGGCTTCATTAAAATAGTCATCCAAACCTTTGTTATAAGCTGCTTCGTCCTTTTTAAGATATTGGTTCTTATACCATTCTTTTTTTTGATAGGCTTTATTAAAAACAGTTTTATAATATTGATTTAATTTGGACAAATAATTCCCGGTACCTCTGTAAATTCTTGCCGTAAAATCTTCAGGAGTAAGCTTTTCAACATCATCAAAAGGTATGGAAGGTACTTTTCTTAATTGGGATTTTATTTCATTTTTCACCAATAAAAGGTCAGAAATTGTTTCTTCAACTTTACCATTTTTTCTGAATTCAACATATACATTCTGTAGACGGTCATTAAGTTCCGGAATAACATATACCTTCATGAAATCTGCATTACTTTCTTTTTTTTCAAAATCATAAAACACACTTTCAAAACGGTTATCTTTAAACTGTTTCACCATTAAAGCTTCGTACGACCATTTGGTAACCATAAACTCGGCCAATAAGGGAACTTTATCCACACTTCCTACTGTACGGTTCATTTTATCGAACCGGAACATGGCCCCGCTTAATATCATCATCGGGATCATAAGTAATGGGATAAGGATATAAATAGTAATGGCTGAATTAAATGATGCGGATACGTTTAACCCAAGCATATTGGCAAATGCAGCCGTTGAAAACAATGCAAACCAATATGGGAAGGTTAACCCTTTAATTCCAAGGATCCCATTGGCAATGAGCACAAAAGTAATAGATTGTAATGCAGAAATTACAAAAAGAATGATCACTTTTGATATGAGGTAGCTTGATCGGCTGAGATTTAAAAAACTTTCCCGTTTTAGAATTTTACGATCTTTAAATATTTCTTCAGCACTTACTGTTAATCCAAGGAAAAGAGAAACAATTAATGCCATAAATATATAGATTGGAATATTCTCATTTTCCCTAAAAATGTACCTGTTCGAATTAGGGTCGGCAATAAAACGGATGATAAAAGAAAGGATGAAACCCAAAACCGGGGCTTCAAGCATAGTAAGAGCCACGTATTGGGAGTTGGCAATTTTTGCCAAAAAGTCCCTGATAAGGTAAATCTTTAATTGTCTAAGCCATCTCGGAATGTTTAAACTTCGTGGTGGCTCTTCACTAATTTCCTGGATATCTTCGATTTCAAAATTCGCATTATATCTTTCTTCCCATTCGAGGGGTTGTATTTTTCGTTTTTCTGTATAATTGCCAAACTCGTCAACTACCCTGGTTTCAATTATATTAAATATTAGTTCCGGGTTCACGTTTCCGCAGGTGGGGCACTCTCCTACGTCACTGTTAATCTGGTTATCCATACGTTTGAAATACATCACAGCTTCAACCGGGTTGCCATAGTAAATCATGTAGCCACCCGTATCGAGAATGATCATTTTATCAAACATCTTGTAGATTTCAGAAGAAGGTTGATGGATCACCACAAAAATGAGTTTGCCCTTTAAGGTTAGTTCCCTAAGTAAGTCCATCACATTTTCTGAGTCACGTGAAGACAGGCCGGATGTCGGTTCATCTACAAAAAGTATAGAGGGTTCCCTTATCAGTTCAAGGGCAATATTTAATCTTTTTCTTTGTCCGCCACTTATTGTTTTATTTAATGGAGAACCAACTTTGAGGTCTTTTCGGTCTAACAATCCAAGGTTAGAGAGTGTTTTCTCAACCATTTGGGTTAGTTCCTCGTCAGTTTTGTTTTTAAAACACAGTTTGGCACTGTAATATAAGTTTTGAAAAACTGTTAATTCTTCAATTAACAAATCGTCCTGTGGAATTAAACCAATAACACCTTCAATTTTTTCTTTGTCTTCATGAAGGTTAATGTTATTGATCAGTACTTCTCCTGATGATGGTTTTTCAATCCCACATAAAACATTTAACAGGGTTGTTTTACCAGCACCGCTTGCACCCATAATACCAATAAGCTTTCCATGCCCTTCGTTAAATGATACATTGCGGATACCAATGTTTCCATTTGGAAACTTGAATTCCAGATTTTTTACTTTAAATGCAATTTTGCTTGCGGAGATATCGGCAAGAAAGTGGGCTGCGATATCGCTGTAGTATATGGGCTTACCCTTTGGCAATTTTATAGTACTACCATTGGCAAACAAATATATCCTTCTATTACTGATAGCTAGTCCGTTCAGGAATAAACTTTCGGAACCTGTATATTTAAGAAAATAAAGATCAACACTTTTAACCCTTAAGATAATAATATCGCCATCAAGTTTTTCTGTTTCAGCGTATTTGCATCTTCCATTTACTTTTCCTGAACTGTTTACTACCAATAATCCTGAGTCATCAAGTTCTTCTACATTATTTTGGATAACAAAGGACTCAATACTTGAAAACTCCTCTTTGGTAATATTAAATACTTCAGCAACAGTATTTATAATGGCCATACGCTGGTCAGTAAATTTGCGGTCGGCATTCACCAGTTCGAACAAACGGACCAAAACAACAATTTTCTGACTTTGGTTAAGGGTTTTGTTAATTTTTTTGGAGATACCCAGGATTTTTACAGAATCTTTTACCGATGTTAGCTTTTTATTTCCTTCTTCAAGAATCCCGGATTTATCCTCAAACAGGGCATAGTATTCATGAACCAGTTCGGAACTTAGTTGTTGGGTAAGGAAATTTTCAACATATTCAATTTCACTTTCTTCAACACCACCATCTTGTTTAACAATGA
>JBNLCS010000466.1:0-8837 GCA_050303935.1 Bacteroidales bacterium | reverse complement strand
AATTAACTTGAATTAAAAATTATTTAGAAATATTTCATTTCATTATATTTTTTTAATTTATTTGCGCCTCTTGTCAGAAAAATATTATTTATTACTTTTGCTGACCGCTTGAAAATGAGTATAAAAATTTTTATTTAAAATAAACCAAGTAGTTATTATGAAAGCATATGAAACCAATCAGCTGAAAAATATTACCCTGTTGGGCAATTCGGGTTCGGGAAAAACCAGTTTGGCTGAATCAATGTTGTTTATTGGTGGCATTATTGACCGCAAGGGTGAAACCAATAACAAAAATACGGTATCTGATTACCATCAGATTGAACAAGAAAATGAAATATCAATATTTTCAAGTGTATTATATACTGAATTTAATGACAAAAAAATAAATATACTGGATGCCCCCGGTTTGGATGATTTTGTCGGAGGGGTCATTTCTTCTCTGCATGTGGCCGATACCGCAGTTGTAGTAATAAATTCTCAGAATGGAGTTGAGGTTGGAACTGAAATACAAATGCGTCACACGGCAAAATATAATAAGCCTGTTATATTTGCGCTCAACCAGTTGGATCATGAAAAGGCTAATTTTGAGAAATCTGTTGAGCTTCTGAAAGAAAGGTTTGGTGGGAATGTAACTATTGTACAATATCCGGTGAACCCAGGGCCTGGGTTTGATACGGTAGTTGACCTCATTACCTGGAAGATGATTAAATATGATAAAACAACAGGAAAACCTACCATGGCTGATATTCCTGACGGAGAATTGGCGAAAGCAGAAGAATTGAGAAATGAACTTATTGAGAAGGCGGCAGAAAATGATGAATCACTCATGGAAATATTCTTTGAGAAGGAAACGCTTACTGAAGATGAAATGAGAAGTGGTATAAAACAAGGATTGGTCCAAAGAGGAATTTATCCTGTTTTTTGTACTTCTGCTAAAGAAAATGTTGGTGTGGGACGTTTACTAGAGTTTATTTCAAATGTAGCACCGGCACCTTCTGATATGCCAGCATATAAAACAATTGATGATAAAGAGGTTGCAGTTGATCCTTCAGGAGCTCCATTAGTATTTATATTTAAAACTTCTGTTGAATCGCATATTGGTGAAGTTAATTTTTTTAAGGTAATATCAGGATCTGTTACTGAAGGAATTGACTTAGTAAATACCTCTTCACAAAATAAAGAAAGGCTTACACAGTTATATGCCTCTGCTGGAAAAAACAGGGTAAAAGTGAGTAAAATGGCAGCCGGGGACATTGGGGCTACTGTAAAACTTAAGGCGACAAAGACAAATAATACGTTGGCCGGAGGTAATTTAAATTCAGCAAAACTTACACCTATTGATTTTCCTGAACCAAAATTCCGTACCGCGGTGAGGCCTGTGAATGAGGGTGATGAAGAAAAATTGGCTGAAGCGTTGAATCGCATGCACCAAGAGGACCCGACCATTACGATTGAATATTCAAAAGAATTAAAACAAATTATTGTTTCCGGACAAGGAGAATACCATTTAAATATCTTGAAATGGTACCTTGACAATATATTTAAGGTAGAAGTTGAGTATATCCCGCCAAAAATTCCTTACAGGGAAACTATAACCAAAGTTGCGCAGGCAACTTACCGTCATAAAAAACAATCGGGTGGTGCCGGACAATTTGGCGAAGTACATATAGTTATAGAACCGTATACTGAAGGTGCGCCAAATCCTACAAGTTATAAAATAAACGGACAGGAATTTAAAATGAATGTTCGTGATACTGAAGAACACAATCTTGCATGGGGTGGTAAATTAGTATTCCACAACTGTATCGTTGGTGGAGTTATTGATGCCCGTTTTATGCCAGCCATTTTAAAAGGTTTGATGGAGAAAATGGAGGATGGACCTTTGACAGGTTCATATGCAAGGGATATTAGGGTTTGTGTTTATGATGGAAAGATGCACCCGGTTGATTCAAATGAAATTTCATTTAAACTGGCAGGCAGAAACGCATTTAAAGATGCATTTAAAAATGCAGGACCTAAAATTATGGAGCCTGTTTATGATGTTGAGGTGATGGTCCCAACCGATAGGATGGGTGATGTAATGAGTGACCTTACCGGTCGTAGAGGTGTAGTAATGGGAATGAGCAGTGAATCAGGCTTTGAAAAAATCAGGGCTAAAGTTCCACTAGCTGAAATGAATAAGTATTCAACTACGTTAAGTTCATTAACTAATGGTAGGGCTATGTATAGTATGAAATTTGCAGAATACCAGCAGGTACCGGCAGATATTCAGGATCAGTTACTGAAAGCACATGAAGCAGAAGAGGAAGACGAATAAAATTATTTTATAAATTCAAAAAAAAGCCCCGAAACTTTCGGGGCTTTTTTTATCCATATTTTACGATATAAGGTTTGTATGATAATTGAGTATTTAAAAACATTTTGAACGATTCTAAAAAAATACAAGAATAAGATAGAAATGATTTTTGTACTAATTACATTTGGTTAAATACATGGAAAAAGCCGTTTCTCACATCTTTGCCAATATGCGATTTTTCTGCCCTGTTTTTTTGTTCATCCCAACTGTCCCAACCATCCATGGTGTATATGTAGTAGTAGTAAACCCCGGATTTTGCATATCGGTCCGATCCTTTAATCTTACCGTCCCAACCCTCCCAATCTCTAATATTGCCCTTAAATTCATGAACTTTTTGTCCCCACCTTGAAACAATTACTATATCAAAATAAGTAACAGAAACATCGTAACATCTATAAATATTGTTGCCGTCCAATATAAAAATGTTAGGCATTTCAAACTCATACTTTTCAACATCTATACCTTCGGAATATTCAATAGAATCAATACAGGCACTTTTTGTGTTTTCCACGACCAAAACCGGATAGTAATCACCGGGCCATAAATAAGTATGTGTTACGGTATCAACGTTATATGCAATACTATCATCATCAAATTTCCAATACATAGAATCAACTTTTGATGATGAATTGTCAAAAAAAGTGACTGTATGTGGAGAAGAAGATTTCCCAGGATCATTATAATAATCAGAGTTAAGACTATCAGTTAAAAAATGTTCAACAGGTTTTTCCATTTTTGCCCGTACCTGAATAGGCTCATATGATACGGTATCGCGACCCTGTGCCCCGTATTTATCAGTAACCGTTACTCTGAATACTGCATCTTCCGCTAATTTATTGTATTCAAAAAATGTTAGTTTATTGTAATTCAAACCTGCGTAATCCGTGTCATCTGTTTCTGTTTCCCATTCTATATTTTCAACTGCACTTGGTAAATAGTGTTGCGAACTGTCGTTAGGATCATAATATACAAGGGTATCGGTATAAGCAGTTCCGGTCATTCTAAAAAAATCGCATGTGTAAGATATTCTTGTTAGTTTACCCTCACTGGTTTCATTAATAATATCTACACTGAAATTATTTATAAAGAGCCACGCATAAACAGTGTCTGCCCAACCATTGAGATGTTCAAAAATAACACGGTATCCGCCTTCTTCAAGGTTGAAAAGTGTTGCAGATCTGCCTGTGGAATTATTAAAGTTCACATATGAAAAGGTTTCGGGGTCATACTTCCCCCATATAAAATTGAAATCAGATGTGTCCTGTGGCGGACTGGCAACCAAACTACCACTGGTAACGGTTTTATTTTCATCGGAATTGTAAATAAATACCAAAACAGTATCACTGGTTGTTTCATAGATTATAGTATCCCGGGCATCAGATAATGGTGAATCTATGTCCTGACTTTGTATGCTTAAGCAAGTTGATAACAGTAAAAAGAAAAAATAAGCAGCCTTTTTTATCATGCCAACAAATACCGTTTGAAATTTTAAATTAAAAATTTTTCATAACAACTAAAACGCAATATCCCGTTGAATATTATCCGTCTGGTTAAAAATAAATGCAATATTAATAAAATATATGTACTATTGCTGAAATCCCATCAAAAATTAAGAGAAGTCTTATGGCCGAATAGCATGAACCTTTAACCCATAGGAAACTTAATTATTTTGAAGTAAAAGAAAGGGCAAGGTTCTTAGCGCCTTACAAAACCACTATTTTCCAAGTAAACTAATAAGATTGTTCCATAAACATTTAAAAATTGTCAGTTTATGAATTAACCTGTATATCCTGTTAATTTGTGTAAATACTTTTCAACATTTTATTAATTAATTGGATGATCATTTAATTATATCAGATGAATGCCTTTTTTTTGCATAAAAATTATACAGGTGGGATACATTGATTCATTAAATGATGCTCAAAAGGAAGCTGTGTTGCAAACAAACGGACCTTCCTTGGTTATAGCAGGAGCTGGTTCAGGTAAAACAAGGGTGCTTACTTTTCGTATTGCATACCTTTTAGAACAAGGTATTGAACCGAATACAATTCTGGCACTTACATTTACTAATAAAGCTGCCGCAGAGATGAAAGAAAGGATTGGAAATGCTGTAGGTTACCTGAGTTCAAAAAGAATATGGATGGGAACTTTTCATTCAATTTTTTCAAAAATACTACGAATGGAATCAGATGCTTTAGGTTATTCCCCAAATTATACAATATATGATAGCCAGGATTCAAGAAATCTTATTAAAAAAGTTATCAAAGACCTTAAATTGGATGATAAAATTTACAAGCCCGGAGACATTGCAGCAAGAATTTCATTTGCCAAGAATAACCTGATCACACCCAAGGCATATGGCTTAAATGTTCAATTGATGGAAGCCGATAGGAAAAATCAGAAACCTGAATTTCACAATATTTATGTTCAATATGCTATTCGATGTAAAAAAAGTGATGCCATGGATTTTGACGATTTGTTACTCAATACAAATATCTTGTTCAGGGATCTTCCACAACTGCTTGAAAAATATCAGGAAAAGTTTAAATACATATTGGTTGATGAGTATCAGGATACTAATTATGCCCAGTATTTGATTGTTAAAAAGCTTTCAGAAAAACATAAAAACGTTTGTGTAGTTGGTGATGATGCTCAAAGTATATATTCTTTCAGGGGTGCGCGCATAGAGAATATTCTGAACTTTAGAAATGACTATCCGGGTTATAGTTTATTCAAATTAGAACAAAATTACCGGTCAACGCAGAATATAGTTAATGCGGCAAATTCTATTATTGCAAAAAACAAGGGCCAGATAAAGAAAATAGTATGGTCACATAACGATAATGGAGAAAAAATAAAAGTGGTCAGGGCACATTCTGAACAGGAAGAAAGCAACCTGGTTGCAGGAGATATCCATGACATCGTTTTAAACAATCATATAAAATATGCCAATTTTGCGATATTGTATAGAACAAATGCACAATCCAGAGCTTTTGAAGAGTCTCTTCGGAAAAGAAATATGCCTTATAAAGTATATGGGAGCATTTCATTTTATCAACGAAAGGAAATAAAAGATACGTTGGCATATTTCAGGTTAACTATAAACCAGAATGATGATGAAGCTTTTAAACGGGTAATAAATTATCCTGCAAGGGGAATTGGAAAAACTACCATGGATAAGCTTGAAAATTTTTCAAATGTCAATGATATCAGTATTTGGAAAGCAGTTAAAAATTACAATCCGGGAGATTTGGGTGTTAATAATGGTACATTTGCTAAACTTGTAAAGTTTACTTCCATGATTTCAAACTTTGCTGAAAAATTGTATGAAATGGAAGCATATGACCTGGCTTTTTACATTGCCCGTGCCAGTGGGGTTTTTGAAGATTTAAAATCGAATGGGGCACCGGAAAGTATTTCCCGGTTTGAAAACCTTGAAGAACTGCTGAATGGTATCAAGGAGTTTGTTGTGGCCCAGGAAACGGAAGAGGGCAAAATGACCCTTGACCGCTATATGGAAAGTGTTTCTTTGCTCACGGATACAGATAATGAAAAGGAAGAAGATAGAAATAAAATATCATTAATGACTGTCCACTCAGCAAAGGGGCTTGAATTTGATTATGTATATGTAGCTGGTTTGGAAGAAAATCTTTTTCCCAGCAATATGGCAATAATGAGTGATAAAGATATTGAAGAGGAACGCCGGTTATTTTATGTTGCTTTAACTAGGGCCCGAAAGAAAGCTTACTTGTCTTATGCCCTGACCCGGTATAAGTGGGGAGAGCTCACTCGTTGCAAACCAAGCAGGTTTATCCAGGAGGTTGATCAAGTATATTTAGATTTACCTGCAGATTTACTTGAAGATGAGGGTGAAGGGTCAAGATTACAACATGAAAGAAGGTACATTAGAGGACATATTGGAGGCGTACAGAATAATGTAGGAAATTATAAACCACAGCTTTCTAATCGAATGGTGAAGGTTGAAAATGCGATAAATACAAAAGTTTCCGGTACAAATCAGGCGAATGCAGGGGTAATTACTGCAGGGGTTGAAGTGATACATGAAAGATTTGGCAAAGGAAAAGTATTAAATACAGAAGGAATTTATCCAAATCAAAAGGTTACTGTATTTTTCCCGGAAATAGGCCAGAAACAGTTGTTGCTTAAGTTTGCAAAATTAAAGGTGGTATAATTTAAGATCAAAAGAGATCAGGATATTATATTAAAATATGTTACAATGTTTAAGGATACCGGATAGCTATAAAATTATTTGAAATGTTAAGAAATGGATTGGTCCGAAAATCATTTTTTAATTTGTTTATAATCCGGTTAAATAAGTAAAACACGAATATAAATAATTTTATTACCTTTACGCTTTAATTAGATTTACTCAAATTTTAATCAGATTACATGAGTTTTGATTATAACACAACAAGAAAGAAGCTTGTTTTACCCGAATATGGGCGAAATACGCAGATGATGGTTGATCATATGATGGCCATAGAAGACAGAGAGGAAAGAACGAAGGCAGCTTATACCATTATAGGTATCATGGGAAATTTAAATCCGCATTTGAGGGATACAGCGGATTATCATCACAAATTATGGGATCATTTAGCTATGATGACTGATTTTAAATTGGACATTGAAACCCCTTATGAATTACCAAGCGCAGAAATTCTTGAAGAAAAACCGAATACCATTCCTTATAATTCGAATAATATAAGATTTAAACATTATGGAAAAAATGTTGAAGGTTTTATACAGTATGCAGTTCAGATGGAAGAAGGAGAAGAGAAAGATAAATTTGTGGAAATGCTTGCAAATCATATGAAAAAGCTTTTTCTTACCCATAACAGGGAAAGTGTTCCAGATGCTCAGATCCTCAGTGATTTAAATGAATTATCTAAAGGTCAGTTAACAATACCAGGCGATATTTCATTAATGGAAACCAAGGATATATTGAACAAGAACAAAAAGAAGAAGCCAGTCATTGATAATAAAAAAATGAATAAAAAGCGGAATAATAGGAATTAAGTATTTATTGATATAATATTTCGTGTTAAGATTTTTAAGAGGGCGCCTAAATAGTTCTGGGATCCCTCTTTTTGTTTGAAAAAAATCAACGTAAAAGTATGTTGAAATATAATTTTATAAGGTAATGACTTTTTTAATAAATAATTTTTCTTTTAAAAGAACCTACTTTTATATTTACCCCTTAAATATTAAATATGGGAGTTTTTACAATAGAAGGCGGACACAAACTTAATGGTGAAATTAATCCACAAGGCGCTAAGAATGAGGCACTACAAGTTATTTGTGCTACACTGCTTACTTCAAAGAAAATTGTTATTAAAAATATTCCTGATATCAGGGATGTAAATATCCTTATTGAAATTGTTAAAAATCTGGGTGTTGAAGTAGAAAGAATAGCTGATGGGGAATATTCCTTTTGTGCCCAACAGGTAAATCTTGAATACCTGCTTACACCTGTATACAAAGAAATGGCACAGAGCCTGCGGGGGTCTATAATGGTGATAGGCCCGTTGCTGACCCGTTTTGGCAAAGGGTTTATCCCGAGCCCGGGGGGGGATAAGATTGGAAGACGGAGGCCCGATGTGCATTTTAGAGGTTTTGAAAAACTTGGGGCTGAGTTTAACTACAACATCAAACAAAATGTTTACGAAGTAAAATCCCCCCGGTTAAAAGGCAATTATATGTTGCTTGAAGAAGCTTCGGTAACAGGTACCGCAAATATTATTATGGCAGCTTCATTGGCCAAGGGCAAAACCACTATATACAATGCAGCTTGCGAACCCTATGTTCAGCAATTATGTAAAATGCTTAATAATATGGGGGCCCGAATATCCGGAGTTGGATCAAACCTGATTACCATTGAAGGTGTTGATGAGTTACAAGGCACTGAACATAAAATATTGCCGGATATGATAGAAGTAGGAAGCTTTATTGGCTTGGCAGCTATGACAGGTTCTAACATACGGGTAAAGGATATATCGTTGGAAAACCTGGGTGTCATTCCCCGTTCTTTTGAAAAGATGGGTATTAAATTTTATTTTGAAAATGATGATATACTAATCCCTGAACAAGATAGTTATGAAGTAGAAAAATTTATTGATGGTTCTATATTAACCATAGATGATGCCCCATGGCCAGGATTAACACCAGATTTATTAAGTGTTTTACTGGTTGTGGCAACTCAGGCAAAGGGAAGTGTACTGATCCATCAAAAAATGTTTGAAAGCCGTCTGTTTTTTGTAGATAAATTAATTGATATGGGGGCACAAATTATATTATGTGACCCGCACCGGGCTACGGTTATTGGTATTAATAAACGATACAGGCTCAGGCCGTCTGTTCTTACTTCACCTGACATTCGAGCTGGTGTTGCATTGCTAATAGCGGCTTTAAGTGCTGAAGGTACAAGTACAATTCATAACATTGAACAAATTGACAGGGGATA
>JBNLCS010000465.1:0-1659 GCA_050303935.1 Bacteroidales bacterium | reverse complement strand
TCAGAACCCTCAATGGTAAAAATTAAAACCCGGAAAGGATTGCATGAAAGCTACTACAACAATTTTATACACATAGATTTTAAAGAATTAGGAAAAAACATTTCACAAATAAGCTTCACGGTTGCCATGCAAATGCCAAATTATTTTCATAAGGTAATGGGACGAATTATGGGGGGCAACAACATAAAAGATGAACGGAAAAACCACCTTCAAGAAGAATTAAAAGGCTTCCGGGACCAATTTTACCTTTCAGGCAAATAAAAATAATACCAACAATAAAAATTATAATATCATGAAAAAATTAAATGTTCTAAACAAGATGTATACAGTGATTGTATTGACCATGGCTTTCAATACACAGATCATTTTTGCCCAAACAACTGTTAACGATTCATTATGGAAAGATACAGAAAAGAACTATTTTGGAACATCAGTATTCATTTTGGCATCATTGATACCTGATGATAACACGTACTTTTTTGAACTGGACTATGGGTACCGGTTAACCCCAAAAAGTGACTTAATTCTTGGTATCAATACATATAAATATACATCTCCAATGTCATCACCCTGGAACGATCAAACCACATATGCTGGTTCAGTAGTTTCATATGGCCTGGTAACAGCATATCAATATTACTTTTGGAAAAACCTGTTTGTTGACCAAATGATTAATCCGCTGGTACTCTCATATAGAAATGAAAATAATGAGAAAATCCAACATGGTTTTATGCTTTTACTGGCAACCCGAATTGGATACCATCAGGACTTCAGGATATTTTCCTTGCCATTTTATATTGAAGCAGGTGTAGAAATTAGTTACTGGCCTTTAAACAATAATGTGCCGGATAGTTTCAATTACATCGATAACCAATACAAATCATTTGCATACAGCCCTGCCCTGCAGTTTGGTTTTAAATTTTAATGTTAATAGTTCCTCCTGATTGCTATAACCACTCCGCTGGCAATAACTAATACCATACCTGTAATGGTTAAAACATTGGGAAAGCGATCACCCAACACAAAACCAATAAACAGTGCAAAGGGTATATTAGCATAGCCAATGGTAGATACAACGCCTGCTTTGTCTTCACCATAGGCTTTGGTAATAAACACCTGACCGAGCATTGCTGTTAGCCCAACCAGTACCACCCAAAGCCAGGCAATACCTGTTGGCCATTGAAAGGGTGTAAACAAAAAATCAATGCTTTGTATTTTAACAAACGGTTCCATTAATACAAGTATCAGCGAAAGAAAAACACCCCATCCCATAAATGAAAGAACAATACTTCGCGTATCATAATGTTTTTTTAACTCCCGGACAGCCGTGTAAGCTGCACCTGCTGCAAGCCCGTTAAATATTCCCAACAAATCTGATTTAATGTCGCCACCAAAACCCGGTTGAAAAATAAGTAAAATCCCGATAAAACCAATAAAAACGGCAAGCCAACCCCAGATACTCAGTTTTTCTTTGAGAAAAATAAATGACATAACCGCCACAAAAATAGTGGATGTTTGGATGTACGTAATGGATTTACCCAAACCTATATGGCTCATATTATAGAATAGGGCAAAAAGTGCCATTGTACCGATAAATCCCCTGAACATAAGCAGAAAAAAATGTCCTCCTTTATTTTTAAGCGGTCTTTTAATCAGGCT
>JBNLCS010000464.1:0-3312 GCA_050303935.1 Bacteroidales bacterium | reverse complement strand
ATAAGCGTAGAAATACCATTGGTTTTTCGCTTATACTCATTTGCAATGTCAGGGTGCAAGCTTTCGGCACCCGTGATTGCCAGGCGAACCGAATTGAAATCTTCGTCACTGGCCCCGGACATGATAATTTTTAAAAAAGTTGGTGTGGCCAGTATGGTAGTCGCTTTGGTATGACTTAATATTTTTACAATTTCCCTTGCATCTTTTGGATCTGGGGTATAAGCTGCCTTGGTGCCGCTAACGAGGGGTAGGATTGACAATACTGTAAACCCAAAACTGTGAAAAGGAGGGAGGAACGATAATAATATATCGTGGTTTGTTATTTCTACCCTTTGCAATACACTCCATAAATTATAATTTATGTTTCTGTGAGTAAGCGGTACGGCTTTAGGTTTAGATTCACTGCCAGAAGTAAAAAGTATTACGGCTGTATCATCAAGTTTTTTTGAACCAAATATAGTTTTTGGGACAAAAGATTTCAGTAATGAAGCCAATTTTGTAGAAAGGGTTACTTTTTTTATCTCTTTATCGAACAACAAACAGTATTTTTCAAAACCTTCAGGTAACTGGTCTTTTATCTTCTCGTAAAAAGAGGTCGCAGTAATAACTTTGGTTAAACCAATCGATTCAAGGCAAGTTAACAACATGTTTTTGCCCACAGTCCAGTTTAACATAACAGGTATTTTGCCTGCGAAATATGTTGATATAATCAGTAAAGTTGTACTTTGTAACGCAGGCAGCATAATACCAACATATTTTCCTTTCACATGTTTTTTGATTAATGATGACACCACTATTGCTTTTAACAAAAAGTCTTTACGGGTAGTGGTTCCCATAATTTTATCATAAGCCAGTTTCTCTTTTTTATCCTTAGCATATATTTGAAGAAAATTTTCAAGGACGTTCCGGTCAGGGTTAACAGATATTCTGGTCTTAATCCGCTTGTTATCCAGCAATAAAGAAGGTTTTAAAACTTCTTTTTCCGCTTTGGCACCCATAGAAATAACACACAGGTCAGCAACCGTTTTTAGATGTGCAAAATCCCCTGAGAAGGTGAAGCCAAATTTTCCTTCGAGTGCAGTAACAATATATACCAGGCCTAAAGAATCAACACCCAGATCAAGCGCCAGGTTAGAAATATGACTAATTTTTCTGTTATCTGTTTTGGTTTCGGAAGCAATTATTTTTTTTACTGTTGCCAATAAATCTGAGGGTATTTCCTTTACATCAACATCATTTGTAGATTCAACCTCTTTTAACGACCCTATTATATGTTCAGGTAACTTTCTTTTTAATGCCGGGGCATAAAAAAAGTGTTTGATGTATTTCACATCCTCCTCGCCATGCTTGTTATAAAAGTTTTCCAGATACTCATTAAATTCTTGTTTGCTCTGACCGCTTTCATATTTCGCACCTTGGGTGATATCTTCAAATTCTAGGGTGACTTTTCTTTTCGGTACAAAAAACAAAAGGTTTGCCAGTAATAAAAGCAAGCCTTTAAAAAGGCATTTCACGATAGGAGGGATTTCACCAGTCCATGCTTTTGACCACATACTGCCCCATAATCCGCTCACACGCACCCCAATAACTTTGGTGTTGGCAGGCATGTTTTGTACAATGTGGTAGGCTCCTGATTTATTAAATATTTTTTCAAAACCCTGGCCTGTCAACTGGCCTGATGGGTATATCAATATACTTGAACCATCTTTCAGGGTTTTAACTGCATTGTCAACTATTGAGTCAACCACATCTTTGTCAACTTTTCCTGATTGACTGTTGCTTACAGGTATTGCCTTTAACCCTCTGAATATATTCTTTAAAACAGGTATTTTAAAGAAACGTGCCGATGCTATGGGAACAAAATCAGTTTTCCGCAGTAGTATTGTAATCAAAAGTTGGGCATCAATATGCGCCTGATGATTTGGTAAATAGATGGTAGGCTCCCCTTTTTTGATTAAGTCGTCCCCTTTTAACTGAACCTTGTACCGTAACGATAGTATGGTCCTATAAATAACTGCTAATGTTTTCATAATCCTTACTTTTAGTTAATAATTTAAGGGCATTGGGTTATTTGTCTAATAAAATACTGTACGCAAATTTGATTTGCGCAAATAACCCACTTTCAAAGTCCTCGTTTAATTGTTCCCTGTTATCTTCAAATTTATACAGGGGTAATCCAAATGTAACTTTATCTCCGTTAATATATTGCGCGTAGCTTCTACCTACGCTATATCCAATTTTTGATTCTATATGAATATTTTTTGTTAGTTTATATCTTGTAAATAAGCTTACGTCAATACTGTTACGTTCAATGTAGGTAGGTATTTCTTTTTCTTTGGTTATGTTAAATGAAGTAACCAGGCCAAGGTGATGTATACCAATGTCAAGTTTATCATTCACGTGTAAACCTATTTTACTATAAATGGGCAACATACCACGAATAAATATGTTATTAGTAACATTCCAGTTAAGATAAACAAGTGGTACAACGTATGGCCCAAACAGTTCGTTATTGTATGATGCACCATACCGCATTGTTAAATTAACATTATACTTTCTTTCGTAAAGTCCAATAACACCGAATTGAAAATTTTGATTATCTGAATGTTCTAAATTCCCCATTAACCTGGGTACGAAAAACATGATTATTGAATTTTTGTCATTCAATTTGGTAATTAACCCGCTTTGCAAAATAGTCCCATGTATTTTTAATGGTTTATTAAATACATCGGGGCTGGTTTGCTTACTGTTAATATGATATTGATAATAATTTACATCGTTATACCAAATTAACCGTTCAGAAAGTACAACCGGGAGTTTAAGGTTTGCATTAATGAAATTCTCATTTACCTTTCCTGTATATGTTGAAGCATATGATGACGGCAACACCCCTTGTCCTGATATAGTAATAATATCAAGACTATTTTGGGCCTTTGTTATTATGCATAACAAGATAAGTATATATAGTATTGAATATTTTTTCATGATAAATTCTTTAGAGGAATTAAATTATTGCCTGATTTCTGCTTCTCTTGTCCATTCTTCTTCCCTGCCTAAAAGAGCGAAGCCAATATAACCTTTTACATGAAGGATATCCTGGTTTCCGTTTTCAAACCAAATGATACACTTGTAAGTGTTTCCGTTGTTAGGGTCGTAAATGGTTCCACCTTCCCATTCTTTATCATCAGTATCGAATTTAAACCCTTTTAACATCAATAATCCAATTAAAGGTTCTTTTCTTTTTGATTCATCAGGGTTTTGGCTATCAACCTTAGGGGTACCATCTTCTTCTTTCGGGTTTTTAAGCCATTC
>JBNLCS010000463.1:0-3313 GCA_050303935.1 Bacteroidales bacterium | reverse complement strand
GGTGGAGTCTGCCTTTTCACTTACTTCTTTCAGGTTTTCAGAAGTCTTTTGTAGTCTTTGCTCCGTTTGTATTCTTTCACGTTCAACAGCTTCTGATTTTTTTTCAATTTCACTCATAACGTCCTGATGGATCTTTCCCTCCAGGGCAGTATATTGTTCTAAATATCCTTGTGCCTTTTCTAAATTTCCAATACTGTTATAATTTTCCGAAAGCATGCCCACACATGTTTTTCTCCTTCTGATATCCTTTAATTCAGTAGCCAGGTCTAACGCTTCTTCCAAAGAATAAATAGCGTCCTGATGTTGTTTTAATTCACCTTGTGCTAATGCCAGGTTTATAAGATTTTCGCATATATTCCTTTTTTTACCATTCTGTCTGTTTATTTCAAGGCTCAGAAGAAAATACTTTTTTGCTTCATTATACAATGACTCATCGTAATAAATAGTCCCAATATTTGTATAAATAGCCTGAATAGCATTTTCATTACCTACATTTTTATTAATCTCCAGCGATTTGTTAAAAAACAAAACAGCATCTTGAGATGAGCCATTTTCCCAATACAAATAAGCTATTTTATTAATATAGTCAGCCTCCTGAACCTTATTTCCTTCTTCCTTATACCTTTCCGCAAGAGTTGAAAAATTAACAAAACGCTCCTTGGCAGCATCATTTAGTTCTACAGATTTAAGTTGCTGCGCACTTAATAACACGGGCCAAATTAAGATATAGAAAAAAAGAATTTTACTAATAAACCAGTTTCTAAACGTCATCTCCACAGTATGATTTATTAATGAATTTAGTAAATATTAAATAAAAATGAAACGCAGAAAGAAGAAATTTAATAAAAAAGCGATATATAGCAGGTAAAATATCCTACTCCCATTCTATAGTTGCCGGTGGTTTTGAACTAATATCGAAAACTACACGGTTTATACCTTTGATTTTATTAATAATGTCATTCGAAATCCTGGCAAGAAAGTCTGCAGGTAACCTCGACCAGTCTGCGGTCATGCCATCAGTTGAAGTAACAGCCCTTAAAGCAACAACATTTTCATAGGTACGTTCGTCCCCCATTACACCAACTGATTGAATTGGCAAAAGCATCACCCCGGCTTGCCAAACTTCATCGTATAAGCCATTTTGCTTTAATCCTTCAACAAAAATATAATCAGCTTCCTGTAAAATTTTGACCTTTTCTTCTGTTACATCGCTAATTATCCGTATTGCTAATCCCGGACCGGGAAATGGATGCCGGTTTAGAATTTCAGGTTTTATTTCCAATTCTTTTCCAACCCTTCTAACCTCGTCTTTAAACAACAAACGTAAAGGTTCAACAACTTTTAGGTTCATCCGTTCAGGCAGTCCTCCAACATTATGATGCGATTTTATAGTAACCGAAGGCCCATTAACAGAAACCGATTCAATGACATCGGGATAAATTGTACCCTGGGCCAGCCATTTCACATCCTTTATTTTATGAGCTTCTTCATCAAAAACCTCTATAAAGTTTTTACCTATAGACTTTCTTTTCAATTCAGGGTCAAACACTCCCTTTAAATCATTAATAAACTTAGCTGTAGCATCTACCCCTTGTACGTTTAATCCCATATCCTGGTATGATGTTAGTACATCGTCATATTCATTTTTACGCAACAACCCATTATTAACAAATATACAAGTAAGGTTCTTGCCAATTGCTTTATGTAGTAACATGGCAGCAACTGTTGAATCTACACCACCCGATAAACCAAGAACAACTTTATCATCTTTCAGTTTTTCCTTTAAATCACCCACCGTTGAATTTACGAAGGAAGCAGGTGTCCACGTTTGTAAACAACCACAAATATTAACTACAAAATTATGCAATATCTCTTTCCCCTGTGTTGTATGGTAAACTTCCGGATGAAATTGTAGTCCATAGGTTTTTTGATCCTTAATTTGATACGCACCTACTTTAACTGATTCAGTACTGGCTATTATTTCAAAAGACGAGGGTATTTTGGAAATGGTGTCACCGTGCGACATCCATACTTGTGTCTTATATTCAATATTTTTGAAGAGATCGTTTTTTAGGTCAATAAAATTAAGGTTTGCCCTTCCATATTCCCGCGAAATTGAAGGAAGCACTTCTCCACCAAAATGTTGTGCCATATATTGGGCACCATAACAGATACCAAGTATAGGTTTTTTATTGATTACCTTATTTAAATCGGGTACCGGACAATTTTCATCTCTAACCGAAAAAGGGCTTCCCGATAGAATTATACCCTTAATACTGTCATCCAACTCAGGAATTTTACTGAAAGGTACTATTTCGCAATAAACATTTAGTTCCCTAACCCTTCGAGCTATCAATTGGGTATACTGCGACCCAAAATCAAGAATTAATAGTTTTTCTTCCAATATGTATCAATTTTTCAAAATTAAGTGCAAATATATAATATGCTTTTTACAATCTCTTTATTCTTTTTAAATCAATTTCATGATTTTCACCTTCGTTTGCAATATATGCATTCGGAAATACTTCTTTTGCTTCCATGAGTAATTTTTGTATTTCAACTTCTTTATACCTCGCAGAAAAATGACCAATAATTAATTTTTCCACATTTGCTCTTTTTGCAATATCAGCTGCATGTAAAGATGTTGAGTGATAAGTCTTTTTTGCACGGGCAATATCTTTTTTGTTAAACGTTGCCTCATGATAAAGGATATCTGCACCGGAAATATCCTCCACAATTCTTTCGTAAAAATAAGTATCGGTGCAAAAAGCATAACTTCTTTGTTTATACGGCGGCATGGTCAGCTCACGATTATAAACCAAAGTACCATCTGCCAATATGTAATCATTTCCCGATTTTATTTGATGAATATCGGCAAGCGATAATTGATATTGTTCTATTTTGTCTTTTTTTATATTCAGTGGCTTCTGTTTTTCCTGAAATAAAAACCCATTTACGGGAATGCTATGTTTTAATGGAAAGGTTTTCACGATAAGTTTCTCATCTTCATAAATAACTTCCCTGTTTCTAATACGTAATGGAATTACATTTATCTTGAATGAGATGCCTTTTCCAAACTGGGTTAAAAACAAATTGATTACATCCTTAATTTGATGATGTGCAAAAATATTTAATGGAGTTTTTCTATCTAGTAAAATATAAGAAGACAAAAGTCCGAATAATCCAAATATATGATCCCCATGCAAGTGAGAAATGAAAATATTATTTATTTTGCCTAGTTTACAGTTATACTTCCGAAGTTGAATTTGTGTAGCTTCACCGCAATCTATTAAATAAAAATGCTCATCTACGT
>JBNLCS010000462.1:0-5018 GCA_050303935.1 Bacteroidales bacterium | reverse complement strand
TGGAAAAAAGTTTAAAAGGTACCAAAACAGAACAAAACCTGTTAAAGGCTTTTGCAGGCGAATCTCAAGCCAGAAACAGGTACGAATTTTTTGCCAAAGCAGCCAAAAAAGAAGGCTATGAACAAATAGCCGCGATTTTTCAGGAAACAGCAACAGAAGAAAAGTCTCATGCCAGTAGGTTTTGGAAATTTCTTGAAGGCAGTATGGTAGAAATAACAGCATCTTACCCAGCAGGTAAAACCGGCACTACAGCTGAAAATTTGTTGGCGGCTGCTATGGGAGAAAACGAAGAATGGACAGAGTTATATCCACATTTTGCCGAAGTAGCCAAAGAAGAAGGCTTTCCGGAGGTTGCCGTTGCTTTTAAAATGATAGCCAAGGTGGAAGCGGAGCATGAAGCCAGGTACCGTAAATTGTTAAAAAATATTGAGGATGATACGGTGTTTAAAAAAGATAAAAAAATACGTTGGAAATGCCGTAACTGCGGATATATTCATGAAGGTGAAAAAGCATTGGAAAACTGCCCGGCATGTAATCATTCAAAAGCATATTTTGAACCGGCAGCCGATAATTATTAATCATTGTGTTATAAAAAGACTACCGTCATTGCGAGCGTAGCGAAGCAAACTGCCTAAAATTGGCAGTTTGCTTCGTCCTTCGTCCTCGCAATGAAGGCGTTTGTTAAATAAACTAAATCGTTTATTGCAAAACAAAATTAATGGGTATGGTGTAAAACACCGAAACCTTTTTACCATTTTTATACCCGGGTTTTTCAAAATCAGGAATGTTGCCAACCACCCTGAGCGCTTCTTCTTCAAGTAAAGCAATGTATTTGTCTTTTTCTGACTGTTCAGACTTTTCAGGTTCATAAGCTACAACAACAATTTGATCCAAGTTATTTTCAACCTTAATTTTTTCAATTTTTCTGATATCTGAACGGACAATTCTGGGCTTTACTATTTCTCCGTTGGCATTCACAATAAATTTTACATATATTTTGCCTTCTATTCCCCTTTCACGGACTTCCATAGGATACCCAAGGTTCTCTGCAACAAATGTTCTTATTTCATCAATACCCCCCGGATATTCAGGCATTACATCCACAACATCAAAAGCTTCAATATTTTCCAGGTTTTGATTTTCGTCATCAACTTTATCATTTCCTGTTTCACATCCAAAATATATAAATGTTACTGCTATTACAGGTATAATCAACAAATACTTCCAACTATTTCTTTTTTGTGTTTTATTTTTTGTCATCATAATTAATCGTTTTTTTAATGGTGAATAATTAAAACGAATGGCCAGTTGATTTATGCTGTAGCCAAACGTTTTCTCAACTAAAAGTTGTTGATAACGCTGTGCCCCTACCCCATTTAGTAAAATCTCCCTGTCAGCTTGAAATTCATGAACATTTTTTAACGAATTTTTATACCCATATCTTACCGGGTTAAACCAGAAAACAATTGAAACCAATTCAATAAAAATAATATCCCATGAATGCTTGTATTTTACATGTACTTTCTCATGCGCAAATATCTCATCCATTTCCTGATCATCTGGCAGAAAAATATAATTAAAAAAAGAAGACGGAGATAAATCGCTACCGACAATTACAGTGTATATTCCATTGTTATTCACAACCGTGCTGTTTTTTATCAAATGAATAATCTGGTATATACGTATTATAAACAGAACTAAACAAACAAAGATCCCTGTTAAATAACCTATAAATACTATTTGTTTAAACGAGAGGATTGATTTAGCCTCTCCGGTTATCTTTTCATTTGTTATAGTTACAGGATCAAGAATAATTTGCATGATACCTTGATCAGCAGGTACCATTATAGCAAAATTAAAAACCGGAATTACAATTGAAACAATAAGGGCAAACAATAAATAAAACCTATTCATGTTGAAAAACGTATTGCTTCTAACCATCAGATATGGCAAGTACAACAGCAGCATACAAACCGATGCTTCAAACAAATAATTCAGCATTTGATCCATTTATATTGTTTTAATCGTAATTTTTCCGGTCTCAAATTTTACTTTATTTCCCTATGATTTCACTGAAGTACAAAATTTACCGGATACGTAAACCGTACACTTACATTTTTACCATCTAATTTTCCCGGTATCCATTTTGGCGAGGAACTAATTACCCGAAGTGCCTCTTTATCAAGAGTTGGGTCTACGCTTCTGGCTATTTCTACATTTTGAACATTACCATCAGCACTAACTTCAAATTGAATATATACCTTCCCCTGAATTTTGTTTTTTATAGCTTCCTGTGGATAAACAAGATGGTCTGCAACGTATTTTCTAAAATCATCATACTCTAAATGCTTAAATGCCGGCATTTCATCTACTATCACAAATACCTCTCCTTTATCAGCTTCTTTAATTTGCTTTTTATCTTCTTTTTGAGCTTCCGGTTTTTGATTATTACCGCTTATTCCTGCTACATTGATAGGACTCGACGTAAATCCAAAACAGGTAAATACCAACAATACTGATGCAATGGCAAATACATACTGCCATTTCTTGTATCCTTTTGATTTATTTTTTGTCATCATAATTAATCGTTTTTTTAAAGGTGAATAATTAAAACTAATGGCCAGTTGATTTATATTGTAGCCAAAAGTCTTCTCAACCAGCAACTGCTGATACCTGATTACACCCACCCCTTTTAACAAAATTTCCCTGTCGGCCTGAAACTCATGAATATTTCTGATTGAGTTTCTGTATACCCTTTTTAAGGGATGAAACCAAAATATGATGAAAATCAGCTCATGAATTATTATATCTATTGAATGTTTACGTTTTATGTGTTCTTGTTCATGTGCAATAATCTCTTCTTCATTTTCACCCCCAGGTAGAAAAATGTAATTGAAAAAAGAAGATGGTGCGATATCATCTCTTACTGTAACTGTTTTATAACCAAATTGTGTAACCACCTGATGACGTCTTATCAGGTGCACTATCTGGCCAAAGCGAATTGTAAATAATGTAAAGTTAATTAAGGTACCTAAAATATATATATAGAAAATTATTTGAAAAATAGAGGTATCCGTATTAATCGTTGCTATATAATTATTGGCAACAATATTCACAGGATCCAGCATTATATGGGCAATTCCAGCATCGTTAACCGGTTGAATACTAAGATTTAGCATTGGAACAACTATGGATAATGCCATTATCAATAGCATATAGCACCGATTAATCCCAAAGAATGTATTGTTTTTTAACAAAACATAAGGCAAATATAAAACTACCAGTGCTATAGAGGCCTCCAACAAATAAATTAAAAAGTCCATCATTGTTGTTCATTTTGTTGTTGTTGCTTCTGCTTGTTGATTTCTTGTTCTAGTATGCTTTTAATCTCTTCCATTTCACGAATGCTCATATTATTGCTTTTGCTAAAGAAAGAAACCAACTGCTTGAAAGAACTTGAAAAATACCTGTTTAAAAAACCACCAAAAAAAGCTTTGGTATATTTTTCCCTCGAAATTGCCGGGTAATATTCATGCGATTTCCCATATGCTTTGTGCTTTACAAAGCCTTTCTTTTCTAATATCCTTATAATGGTAGAAACAGTATTATATGCAGGCTTGGGTTCGGGAAATTTCTCAACCACCTCGTTCACAAATCCTTTTTCCACTTTCCATAATATTTGCATTACCTGTTCTTCCGCTTTTGTTAATTCTTTCATTTTTTAATAATATGAACTAAATGTTTAGTTAAATATTTTACGCTATTTACAATTCTATTACAAATATAAAACTAATTATTTAGTTTTACAACTAATGTTTTAGTTTTTAAGTGCGTTTTTATAAATTTATTGGTTCCTATTGTTTGCAAAGTATTGCTTAATACTATGGATATTAATGGATTAATGATTATTTGTTATGATGCAGTATACGTATTAAGAATACTATTTTAACTCCAGGTTATTGTAAAGAAGAAATAATCCTTTGAAAATATTATTTAAAAAAGATTTTAGTTATAACAAAGGGGGTCGATTTTTTGTAACAGATTTTTATTTACCAATAAAACAGTAAACTATAGGGATTTAGAACGCTTACGAATTTTTTAAATCCAAAAGACCATTTATGCTTCAGACACTCAAATTTTTTACCTGAACAGCTTTAAGGCCCTTAGGTCCTTTTTCAACTTCATAGGATACGGTATCATTTCCTTTTATTTCATCAATGCAATCGTTGATATGCACAAACAGTGATTCCCTGGTTTGTGAATCAAATATAAACCCATAACCTTTTGACTGATCAAAATTGGTAACTTTTCCTTTTCTTAATTTTTCGGCTTCTTCTTCCCTGAATTCAGCTTTAGGCACGCTTATTTCAATATTCTCTATATCAACATCTTCTTTTTTATTCGGATCAGGTGGTGTGGAACTAATTACTCCATTCTCATCAACATAGGCAATCATATCATCAAAACTTTTGGTTTTCCCCAATTCTTTTTTTTCAAGCCTTTTCTTTTCCTTTTCTTTTCTCTTTTTTTCCTTTTTATTTCTTACATCTTTTTTACCAAATGTTTCTTTTGATCTACCCATTCACAAATTTAGTTTATTCGATAATTAAAATATTCTACATGAAAGGAATGTCTAAAATATTTTAGACATGTCCTTTATTTTTTTATGGTTTTATTCCACATTAAATGCAACTTCCCCTTTTGGGCCATTTTTTATTTCAAACTGCACTTCCTGGCCTTCTTCCAGACCATTGTACTGATCATTTAATCCTGATCTATGAACAAAAATATCTTTTCCATTTTCATTTTCGATAAATCCAAAACCCTTGGTCTTGTTATACCATTTAACTTTTCCTGTAGGCATATTAGTAACTTTTTCTTGGTTTAGCTTCATTTACTTTCATTTCACGGTTTTCCAGCATGGCACCATCTAATTCCTTTATGGCTTTCTCAGCTTCATCTTTGCTTTCCATAATTACAAAACCAAAACCTTTGCTTCTGCCGTTAAATTTATCAAT
>JBNLCS010000461.1:0-2571 GCA_050303935.1 Bacteroidales bacterium | reverse complement strand
ATTTTAAAAGTACTAGAATAAATTATAAACGAATGCAATTAAAAGAAAATGATATAGCCTTAGATTTTGAAACAAAAGATATCTATGGAAACGAGTTCAGGCTTTCTGACTACAGAGGTAAAAAAATATTACTTGGATTCTACCGCAACGTAAACTGTCCCTTTTGCAACCGCAGGATCCATAAAATTATGGGCAACAATGTAATGCTGAGAAAGCAAAATGTGCAGTTGGTTTTTATGTTTGAAAGTTCTGTTGAACGTTTGAGTAAGAGTGTTTTTCATCAGGGGATTTCCCCCTGGCCCCTTGTTAGTGATCAGGATTTGAGCATTTATCGAAAGTATGGTGTTGAAAAGTCGTTGGTTAAAAATATGCGGACTATGTTTGAATCGAACCTGTTTAAGGCCAAGGCTGAAACGAAGTTGCTTAACTTACCGGGAAGGGATTCCTCTGAATCACAAACATTAATTCCGGCAGATTTTTTTATAAATGAAGATTTCAGGATTGTGAAAGCCCATTACGGAAAGCATTTGGATGATCATGTGGATTTTGGGCTATTCAAGGATTATGCAGGAATAGGGTACGATAAATAATTTATTAAATACTTAAAAATATGAAAGAATTAGCTGCAGAAAACCTTATACAGATTAAAACGCTGTTAGAAAAAATCACAAAAAATGATTTTATCAAATCACATAAGATTTTGTCTGGGGCAACTATTGGCCAGCATGTTCGCCATATATTGGAGTTTTATGTTATTTTGGTCAAAGGTGTTGAAACAGGTGTTGTATGTTACGATAAAAGAGACAGGGACCTGTTGCTAGAAACGGATAAACAGGAGGCATTAAATACAATTGAAAATCTTTTGCTGAAATTGGATTTGTTTAATACGGACAAAACAATAAAGTTTGAAGCACAGTATCAAATGGATTCTAAAATGAGCTATTCGATACAAGGTAGCATATATCGGGAACTGGCATATTGTGTTGAGCATAGTATCCATCATCAGGCGATTATAAAATCTGGGTTGGTGGCATTAAAAAGGCAACAATTGGTAGATAACAATTTTGGTGTAGCCTATTCTACCATTAAATACCGCAATAGCATATGTGTACAGTAACGTATTTACCAAAAAATAATGGAAACGGGTTTTTCCTTACTTCTAATAGGGATGAGTTTGTTAAAAGGCATGCTCCATCCCCGGCAAAAATTATATACAATGGAAATACCGTGTATTTCCCAAAAGAGCCAATTGCAGGTGGCACGTGGATAGGCCTGAATGAGAACGGACGTATTTGTTGTTTATTGAACGGGGCCTTTGAAAACCATCAACGGAATAAAAATTATAATAAAAGTCGTGGTTATGTATTACTTGACCTGCTAACTTCACCGTTAAAACCCGATTTTTTCTTCGATATTGAGGATCTTAGCACCATTGAGCCTTTTACAATCCTTACTTTTGATAACAGGAAAGGTAACCTTACTTACTTTTCACAATTTGTTTGGGATGGAAAAAGTAAACACCTAAGATTTCCTGATCCGAATGTACCTCATATTTGGTCGTCTTCAACACTTTATAATACAGAAGCAAAAAGGATAAGGGAAACCTGGTTTGAGCAGTTTATTGAGGATACTACCAGTTTTACTAGAAATAGTGTATTAGGATTTCATAAATCGCAAAAAAGTGAAGATAAGAAAATAAATATTTTAATGGAACGTGAGGAAAATTTCAGGACTGTTAGTATTACACAGGTTGAGACAATTGCTGACCGCATCGAAATGAATTATCATGATATGTTAAATGAAAAAATAACATCATTATGTATTGGAGAAACAAGAGATATGATGGTTTCCTAATAGCCCTTGCCTGGCCTGAAACATATTGTAAACAGCCTGGTGCATGGTACGATCCCATCATGAATTTACTAGGGATAAACAAAAATTACTATTATAAAGCAGGTCATGCAGCATTAATTGTTGTTAGTAAAAATACACCAAGTGCTTATTATTTTGATTTTGGAAGATATCATGCGCCATTTAACCATGGTAGGGTAAGAAGCGGGTTTACAGATGATGACCTGATTATTCAAACAAAACCTGTTATTTCAACAAATAAAAAGTTTATTGAAAATTATCATGAAATTCTTAATGAGTTGCAAAGTAAAAAAGCATTTCATGGGGACGGTATTTTATATTCAGCATATGCGGAAGTTAATTTTAAAAGAACGCTGGCATACGCAAAACAAATGCAAAATAGAGGCCCGATCCCATACGGTCCCTTTAAAATAAATGGAAGTAATTGTTCCAGGTTTGTTAATTCTGTTATATTAAATGCTGGTTTGCCATTTTTACTACGTTTGAGGTTGAAGTTTTTTGTACCATTAACACCTACTCCTTTAAATAATGTTAATTCATTGGGGCATAAACAGAAAACAAAAAAATTATTTCCTAATGAACTAAATTATCCTTATCGCGTGGATAAAAAATACCTTCGTTCAACGTTGGGTCCACCGTCTAGAAACAATAAAATATCGGAGAATGCTCAATGGTTGAGTGGGGAAGGGGCAGGTTCCT
>JBNLCS010000460.1:0-3319 GCA_050303935.1 Bacteroidales bacterium | reverse complement strand
TGAAGTTTTAAACTATATTCAATAGGCACTGAATACGCTTTATACCCTGTATATTTTGGGTCCTCATCTTTTCTTAAAGCGATCAACTCCTTTATAAGTTTTTCACCAAGTACTTTTTTCTGTCCGCTTTGAATTTTCAGGCCACTATTCTCAAGCGCCCTGATACTATATGAAACCAGTTTTTTACTATTAAATTTTTTTCTTTGTTGTTGGTCCAAAAGCATTACAAGGGTTAATGCCCCCCAATGGTCAGCATGCCACTGAATATCTTCTCTTATCAGGTAATTAGAATAGTCAACAGAGTATGCAGCCCTGGCAGTTTTTCTGGTAGGTTGTTCGGGAATATTTGGCTTTTGTTGTATAATAGCACCCTTATTACTATTATCAGCTATATCTGATTGGCCTTTTGTTTGTTGAACAACATGTGTAAGTTCGTGGGCCAGTAAACCTTTTCCTGTAGATGACCCGGGATTGTATTTACCATTTTTGAAAAAAATATCTTCACCTTGCGTAAAAGCTTGAGAATTTATGCTTTGATTTAATTCGTCAGCGTCTTTTCCAGTATGTATATTTACATCCCTGAAATCGGTTTGAAACTTATTTTCCATTCCCTGCCTAATGTCATCAGGCATTGAAGAACCGGAACCTTTTGATGTATTTATTTTATTTTCGATCCACTGGTCAACATTTCGCGGATTACTAGTTGGGCTCTCGTTTTTAGCATTAATTTTCGAAATAAAATTATTTGCTTTAGAAATTTGTAAATAATCACGTGGTATGCTTTCAGAATTTTTTTGATCAGAATTATTTATGACACCAGATGATTTACCAATACCCAATTCTTCCTCACTTTTATATTGGAATATACTTTTCTTTTGCAAATTCTTTTCTTCATCCTTTTTTTGTGTAATAAATTTCCCTTGTAAAAAATCTTCTTCATCTTCTTCACTTTGCCTATTTAAAGGTTTTGCCGCAATTGGGTGTGGCGTTGTTATGTTTGACAGTTTTTTATCGGTATTCTGTTCTCCCGGGTCAACAGGCCCAGGATTTTTGATTACAGCATCTGCCATTCGGTCTGCTTCCTTTTCAAACATATCATCCGGTTTACCTATTTCAAGTTTTGTTTGGATAAAGGAATTAGACCTGGCCCTATTTGCATTTGCTTTACTGCACGTACTGATATTTTCCGAAGCAGCTTTTTTCATTGTTATAAAGTCCTACCTTCTTTATGAAATTCTTTCCTAATACCGTTCCTTAAATCAGAAAGCCCCACCTGGTTTTTTTCATTTTTCATAGCCATTATTGTAGCATATCTTATAGCGTTCATGATGGCCCCACCCGGCATTTCATATTCCATTGCTATTTCGTCCAAATCAATTTTTGCTTCGGGGGGACATTTTTTTGAAAAACCGTTTTCCCAAATTTTATAACGTTCCTCTTTACCTGGCATGGGAAAATGAACCATTGACTCAAACCTGCGGGCAAAAGCATCGTCAAGGTTTGTTTTCATATTAGATGCCAATATTACAATTCCATTGAAATCCTCAATTCGTTGAAGCAGGTAGGATACCTCCTGGTTGGCAAAACGGTCATGGGCATCTTCTACTTTAGTTCTTTTACCAAAAAGTGAGTCTGCTTCATCAAAAAATAATATCCAGTTTTTATATTCTGCTTTTGCAAATACTTTTGAAAGATTCTTTTCTGTTTCACCAACATATTTTGAAATTACCATGGAAAGATCTATTTTGTACACATCCCTTCCAGTATATTTCCCCAATAAGCAAGCAGTAAGTGTTTTTCCTGTTCCGGGAGGGCCGTAAAATAATGAACGGAAACCAGGTCTTAATTTTGCGTTCATTTCCAAGCCATTCCATAAATTATGGCCATATTCCACATATATTTTAATTTCATTTACCTCCTCCATGGTACGGGCATCCAATACTAAATCGTCCCAATTTAGTTTTGTAAAAATCCGTTTTGCCGGAAAGTTGGAATTAAAATCAGGTCTGTATTCTTTTCCGGTAGTAAAATAACTTATATATTCTTGCGAGATAGTAAGGACCCCGCTTAATAATGGTTCATTATCGTGTGAAGCTTCCATCCTTAAAATATCATGACGTGAAAAGATATGGTCCTGGTCAAATAATTGCATCACTTCAAACCTTTTTGCCAAATTTTTATGCGACAATAGAAAAACCAACGTTTCTCCGGTAGGTAAAAACCCTCCATGATTTTGTCCCCTTATTCCACCAAATTCAGTAAACCCACGATTATACTGATTGTTTGAAATAAAAAATTTATCCAATAATTCCGGCTTAACATGCGGGGCCAATGCCAAAATTAATGCAAGCCTTTCACTCTGAGATAACTTATAATGATCTATAAATTCTGCATAAAATGAGGTACTTTCTTCAAATAATGGCGGGTTTAAATTAATATGATCAATGTCGGTTTTTTCCAACAAACCTTTTTCAACAAGCCTGAAATCAATAATTTTTTCAAGCCATGTGAGCTCAAGTAAAATATCTTTCGCATTATTTTCAATCGAGTTTACCATTCTGTAAAAATCATTTTTTTGCTCCAGGGAAATTTAATAATACTTATATTCCAGGGTATTTTTTCCAATAAAATGTCGATTGTCTTACTTTCAATGGAAATAACAATTTTATCTTCTTTAAACTTAATAATCCCGTTGCGCCGCAAGAAACTTTCCCGCAATCCTGCTATTGATGTTTTTCCCAAAATTGTCCAGTGCTCAATAGCTGACCTTACCAATTGGTCAGCTTTCTCTTTTTCATTCTTAGTAAGTTTTATAGTGTGGTCAAGTGCAATTTCAAATTTTATTTCACAAAATATTTTATTTAACGATAACATATATTCCGGCATGTGGTAATCATCTCCAAATACAAGATAGCTTAATAGGTAAACCGCTCTGTTTTTAATCTTTTCAGAAATAAATTCCCCGTCTTTTACATATTCGCATTTGGTAAACAACTGAGGAATAAATGGGTGTAAAATGGTTAACCCTGCATTTTCAATGTTTAGGTGTTCGAGTGATATTTTATCCGGCCAATTTTTTCTTCCTTCAACATCATCATCACGTAACATATCCTTTTCATTAAGCCCACTCTTCCTAATTTCTTTTCCTGGTTTTTCACCAGGAACTTCTAAAAGCCGAGGGTCTGAACCTGTGGCAATTATTACAGCTAAGGCCTCAAATTTTTTACCACTACTACAAGATATAGTAAAATTATCTTCATTTTTTTCTATAGCCAACACCTCGTCTTTTTCTATTTTAACCTCGTTTTTTTTCAATTGT
>JBNLCS010000459.1:0-3572 GCA_050303935.1 Bacteroidales bacterium | reverse complement strand
AAGATTTGTTTTCTCACTGCATTGATGCAGGAAAAATATTAAATATTGATAAGGTATTTGGACAAGAACTTACTGAGGCATTGGAAAAAATCCCCCCGTATGAGATAGGGAAAGATGGCCTGTTACAAGTATGGATAGAAGACTGGAAAAGAGGGGACGAAGGTCATAACATGTCTGCAAACTTTGGGTTTTTCCCCGGAAATTCAATAACGCTTAGGGAAAACCCTGAAATTGCCAACGCTATTCAAAAGTGGCTGGAACCTCGACAAGGCAGGGCCAGTTGGACAATTGCCTGGGATATTTGCGATTGGGCAAGGCTCGAAAATGGTGAAAAAGTTGATACCGTCATCAGGGAGTTTTTTCGCATGCCTGACTCTTTAAATAATCAACGTGCTATAGACTCACTAGGGATATTAGGATCAGGAATTGGAAATAATTTTCATAATACCAGATATAACCAGGCAGATGCAAATTATGGATTTACCGCGGGTATTGCCGAATGCCTGTTACAAAGTCATGCAGGGGAAATATCATTGCTTCCCGCCTTGCCCGTTAGTTGGAAAAATGGTTCGGTAACCGGATTAAAAGCAAGAGGAGGATTTGAAATTGATATGAGTTGGGAAAATGGCAAACTTGTAACATGCCAAATTAAATCAATTCTAGGTAACCCCTGTGTGGTGAGATATGACGATAAAACTAAAAAATATGATATCGCTGCTGGTAATTCCATAGAGATTAACAAAGAATCTTTGGAATGATTTTTTTCGGGGCAATGAGCTCAAAAAATAATTTAATAAAAAATAAGGCAATAGGATCAGATGTAAAAGAAGTTAAATTTCTAAAGTAGTAAGCCTTTAATTTAATAAAGGCAACTTGATTATTTTATATAATTGTTATATTTATTTCTTGTTACATTTAAAATCAATATAACTCAAAACTATGAAAGCACTTATTCTATTCTTTTTTATTGTGAACTATTTCTACATTGGAAGCTTCAACCTAAATGCTCAAAATAAATTATACAAAGACCAATTTCCACTTGGAGATGTGAAATTATTGGATGGCCCTTTCAAAGATGCACGTGACCTAAATATTGAGGTTCTTCTGAAATATGACGTTGACCGTTTGTTGGCCCCTTATCGTAAAGAAGCAGGGTTGCCAAAAAAGGCCGAATGTTATCCTAACTGGTCAGGTCTTGATGGGCATGTTGGTGGACATTATCTTTCAGCTATGGCTATGAATTATGCTGCAACCGGAAATAAAGAGTGCAAGAAGCGAATGGAATATATGCTTTCAGAACTTAATGAATGCCAGGAAGCAAACGCTAAAAATAACCCGGAATGGGGAATAGGATATGTTGGAGGTTTTCCTAACAGCGCAAAATTATGGTCGGCTTTTAAAAAAGGAGATTTTAGTATTTATAGCTCTTCTTGGGCCCCATTTTACAATTTACATAAAATGTATGCCGGCCTCAGGGATACTTGGTTATATTGCGATAACGAAGAAGCCAAAACTATGTTCCTGAAATTTTGTGACTGGGGCATAGCGCTAACCGCGGGTTTGTCAGATGAACAAATGGAAAGGGTGCTCAACATGGAACATGGGGGTATGAATGAAATGTTTGCCGATGCCTATCAAATAACCGGAGATGAAAAGTACCTGACGGCAGCTAAACGATATTCTCATAAACAACTTCTTGACCCGCTTTCAAAAGGAATTGATAACCTTGATAACAAACATGCAAACACGCAGATACCAAAATTTGTTGGTTTTGAAAGAATAGCCGAAATCAGTGGTGATGATAAATATGATAGAGCTGGTAAATTTTTCTGGGAGACAGTAACATACAACCGTTCACTTGCTTTTGGCGGCAACAGCAGAAGGGAGCATTTTCCAAGTGTATCATCGTGTTTTGATTATTTGCTCGTAAGCGATGGCCCCGAATCATGCAATACATACAATATGCTAAAATTAACGGAAGATGTATTCAGGGTACAGCCAATGGCCAAATATATGGATTTTTACGAACGTGCTTTATATAACCATATCAGGTCTACCCAACACCCTGAGCATGGTGGTTATGTTTATTTTACCACTGCACGTCCGCGCCATCACAGAAAATATTCTGCACCCAACAAAGCAATGTGGTGTTGTGTTGGTACAGGAATGGAGAACCATGGAAAATACAACCAGTTAATTTATACCCATTCCGGCGACTCCCTGTTCCTGAACCTTTTTATTGCCTCCGAGTTAAACTGGAAAGATAAAGGGATAAAAATAAAACAAGAAACAAATTTTCCTTATGAAGATAAAACCAGATTAATAATAACCGAAGGCCAATCTAAATTCAAGATACTTACCAGGTACCCGGGCTGGGTAAAAAAAGGGGGGCTTAAGATATTTGTTAACGGCAAGTTACAAACATATTTAAATTCGCCATCATCATATGTAAGCATTGAAAGAAAATGGAAAAAGGGTGATGAAATTCAAATCATTATGCCAATGCAAAACACAATTGAACATATGCCAAATGTTCCCGATTATATTGCCATTATGCATGGCCCGGTTTTACTTGGTGCCAAAACCGGTACCGAAGACATGGGAAACCTTATTGCAGGTGATGGTCGTTTTGATCAGTATCCCGGGGGTAAATCATTACCCATTGATAAAGCCCCAATTTTGATATATGATGATATTGAAAACATTGGAGAAAAACTTGTACCCATTAAAGATAAACCATTGCATTTTAAATTAGATGTTAAAATGATAAATCCCACAGACCTCATACTTGAACCGTTTTATAACATTCACGACTCACGTTATATGATCTATTGGCTTGCTCTCACTAGTGACGGGTATAAAGGGTATTTGGATTCTCTTTCAAATATTGAGAAAGAAAGAATTTTGCTTGAAAGACGTACCGTTGATATGGTAAATACTGGTGAACAGCAACCCGAAACCGACCATTTATTGCAAAGTGAAAACTCCCGGACCGGAAGTTTAATGGATGAATTATCTAGGGAAGCCAGTAGAGGGGGGTATTTCAGTTATGACATGATAACAAACTCAGAAACCAGTTTAAGTTTGTTTGTACGATATTGGGGCGCTGAATGGGGTGGCCGTAAATTTGACATTTATATTGACGATGAAAAACTGGTAACCGAAGATAATACCCGCCGATGGGAGCAATCCATGTTTAAAAATGTGGTTCATCCAATTCCGGATGCCATGGTTGAAGGGAAAAGTCACATCCGGGTTAAATTCCAGACTCAACCAGGAAATACAGCCGGGCCTATTTATATCGTAAGACTATTAAGAAAAGAAGAAAAATAATTAAACATCTGTTCGCAATTACAATATATGCTGAGAAATGTACGCATGACACATTACTTTTAATATGAAAACGTAAAAGATTTTTAAGAAAATTAAGAGACTGTTTAAATTTCATCCTTTAGTTTTTTTACCTGCCTATGTCGGCAGACAGGTGCGTCTTTTTGTCCCATATTTTGTTGGATTTTCTTTAAATAGTCAATGCTATTCGCATCAAATCCACCTCATCTGGAACAAAAATA
>JBNLCS010000458.1:0-2453 GCA_050303935.1 Bacteroidales bacterium | reverse complement strand
GCGGAGCAAAGGTTTCTGATAAAATTCAGATTATTTCACGCTTGCTTCCGACCATAGATAGCCTTATCATTGGTGGTGGTATGACGTATACCTTTATTAAGGCACAAGGAGGACAGATTGGTAATTCACTTTGCGAAGAAGATAAACTTGATTTGGCTTTGGAAATTATTAAAAAAGCTGAAGAAAACAACGTAAAGGTGTACTTGCCAACCGATGCTGTTAATGCTGACAAATTTGACGCAGAAGCAAATACAAATGTTTCAAAAACAGATGAAACCCCAGACGGTTGGATGGGACTAGATATTGGAGAAGAAACAATTGCTACTTTTTCAAAAGTGATCGGTGATTCAAAAGTTGTACTATGGAATGGGCCTATGGGGGTGTTTGAAATGGATAAATTTTCAAAAGGTACATCTGCTATTGCAAAAGCTTTGGCTGAAGCAACTGCTAATGGTGCGTTTACCCTGGTTGGTGGAGGTGACTCTGTTGCTGCTATCAACAAAAATAAATTGGCTGATAAAGTAAGCTATGTATCAACTGGTGGCGGGGCAATGCTTGAGTATATGGAAGGTAAAGAATTACCAGGTATTTTAGCGATTAGGGGAGCTTAACAATAATTGCAAGATAAATTTTAAAAGCCTGTCAATGACAGGCTTTTTTTAATTGCGAATTCAGGTATGTTCCTTATATTTGTTGGAATATTAACCGTGCGAAACAATATAACTATCTCACAATGAATTATAAAATTGCAGTTATAGGAGGTGGAAATCTGGGGACAGCAATTGTCAGGGGATTGCTAAAATCTAAATTATTCGGGCTAAAAGATATTATCATTACCGAGAAAAAAGAACACAGATTAAAATTTTTGGAGAAAAGTGGATATAAAGTAATAACCGACAATATTGAAGCCGTGAATAAATCGGATTTGGTTCTTGTTTGTGTTAAACCACAACACATGCCAGCCGTTATTGAAGAGATAAAAGAGCCGATACAAAAAGGGAAAATATTACTTTATACGGTAACCGGGGTAAATTTAGCTTCGATTGAGAAAATGGCTGGTAAAATACCGGTTTTCAGGATTATGCCCAATACCGCAGTTGAAATTTGTGAATCAATGACTTGTGTATCGCATAAAAATGCCAGTGCCGAAATTGAAAAGAGTATCATGAAAATACTGAATAAATTGGGTAAAGCAGTTGTTATTGATGAAGAACTGATGCCTGCAGCCACTGTATTAGGAGCATGTGGTATTGCATTTGCCTTACGGTTTATGAGGGCTGAAACCCAAGGAGGTATAGAAATTGGCTTTGGTTCAGAAATGTCACAATTTATTACTGCACAAACCATAAAAGGGGCTATTGAATTAATATTAACCGGCGGTGAACATCCCGAAAAGGAAATTGATAAGGTAACTACTCCACAAGGTATTACGATTTCAGGCCTAAATGAAATGGAACACCAAGGTTTTAGCTCTGCACTGATCAAAGGATTATTAACATCTTATAATAAGTTAATAAAGCTTTACAACAACAAAAGTTAAGCTAATTGGTTTACCAAAACATAAGCTAACCATATGAATTTAATTGAAGAGTTTTCGCAACGATTATACAATCAAAACCAACAGTTCAATAAAAACATTCCGTCAATTATAAGTGCCCATGCATTTATTGATGATTTAACCTATTTTTTATTTCCCATTAGATCGAATAGAGAATATTCGTTATCTCAAACCAAACAACGTTTGAACGAGTTGCGAATGGATTTTCAAAAACTGATTATTCCATTGGAATCAAGGCTTCATTATTCAGTTGATGAAATAACTTGCCGTTTTTTTGATTCAATACCTGGTATTTACGAAAATCTGTTAAAAGATGCACAAGCGTTCAAAGATTTCGATCCGGCATCAAAATCAGTTGAGGGCATTATTGTATATTACCCAGGCTTTTATAGCATTATGGTATACAGGTTATCGCACGAACTTTATAAACTGGGGATCCCATATTTGTGCCGAATGATTTCGGAATATGCCCATAGTAAAACAGGCATTGACATTCATCCTGGTGCTAAAATAGGTGAACAATTTTTAATTGATCATGGTACCGGAATAGTAATCGGCGAAACTTGCATAATAGGTAAAAATGTAAAAATATACCAAGGTGTTACGTTGGGGGCATTGATGGTAAATAAAGGTATGGCTTCAAAAAAAAGGCACCCAACCATTGAAGATAATGTAGTGATATATGCAGGTAGTACTATTTTAGGTGGTGACACAATTATTGGTCGGGACACGGTTATTGGGGGTAACACCTGGATCACGAAAAGCATCCCGCCAAATTCCGTTGTGTATCACGAGTCAAAATCGGTAATACGCGATGGGAAAAAAATTGAGGGAGAGGAACCAATTAACTTTGTAATATAAGAAGTTTAGAATTGAATTTTAATCATAAAGTTTG
>JBNLCS010000457.1:0-2323 GCA_050303935.1 Bacteroidales bacterium | reverse complement strand
TCAGCAATGTAATAGAAAATAGCCTTGGTGCCATCTCCCTGAAATTCAACATCACCTATTTTCATTTCCAGGCTAAGCGATTTTGCAATCTGCCTGGCCCTTATCATCACAGCGTATTCACGCCCCCGGGCTTCTTTCCATTTCTCAATATCACGCTGCGTAGCCCTTCTGCTTACATTTCGCAATTGTTGATTCGGATGGATTGAAGTTTTTCTTCTAAGTTGTTTTTCAGCGAGACTACCTTTTAAAGAAACAATCCCAACATCGAATCCATGTTGTGCATCAACAACCACAACATCACCAATATTTAGAACCATTTTGCGGGGGTTCAAAAAAAATTCTTTCCTGGTATTTTTAAACCTTATTTCCAATAAATCAGGTATAGACCCATTAGGTGTTTCGTATTTACTTAACCAGTCGGTAGTTGATAACTGACTACACCCTTCAAGTTGTCTTACTTCAACCGTATTCGTATTTTGTTCCTGCAATTTGTTAAAAAAACAGTTACCACATCCCATATTAATTTTACTATTTAGATCATTTCTAAATAACAAAATTAGGAATAATCTTGGTAATAAAAAGAGTTTTACGTCTTTAATATTTTTTATACAACGAATGTAATGAAATACATGAACGTATTTTATGTTACAAAAGGTTATTTTAAAGGAAAAATTCTTGTGCCTTATTCAATAACTCAGGAGTTCCTATATCAATAAACCGTTTTTTTTCATTGTAATAATAATTAATATTACATGATGATGCCAAACGAAGATAAAGCGGAATAATTGAAAACACACCTTTCTCATGTATTAATGGAAATATTTCAGGGGAAACCACATGTATACCACAAAAACTAAACTCGCTCATATTGCTTTCCTTTCTGGCAGTGATCTCTTCACCCGTTTTTTTATTTACCCATTTGCATAAAGTTCCCGAATTGCTGAATAATAATTTTCTGGATGAATCCCGTTTTTCTACTGCCAGGGTTGCCAGGGAATTATTTTCAACATGAAACGCATACATCCTTCTAAGGTCAAGGTCCGTTAATATATCCACATTATGCAGAAGAAAGGGTTTATCATCGTTAAAAAACCATCCTGCTTTTTTCAACCCGCCACCAGTATCAAGCAAGAGGCCTGTTTCATCAGAAATTTCGATATCAATCCCAAAATTATGTTTATCTATTAAAAATTCACGCACCATTGCAGCATGGTAATGAACATTAATGATAATTTCGTTAAAACCATAATCCTTCAATCTGCGAACAGTATGTTCCAGCATGGTGATGCCATTCACCTCAACCAATGCCTTTGGGATACTATTGGTTATGGGCCGCAAACGTGTCCCCAATCCTGCTGCAAAAATCATTGCTTTCATACTTTACCATTTATTAAAGTTTGATGTATAAAACATAAATCAATCCTTCATTTGACTGAATATCAACGACATATTTTTAATATTACATCCATTCAATTTTATCGATCAATTAAAAAACAACTTTGTAACTTTTTAAAAATAAAAACGTTAAACAAGACATTAAAATGAGATAAACAATTTGTCTGATAAATATGTCAAAAATAATAACACATATACAAAAAGTAAGTAATAAATTTTCGGGCCGAAGCTTTATTAGGTTCATGAAAGCAACTTATTTTGGTGGGATAAACTCAAGGAATTCACATTCAGGAATAATTCAAAAATAAAAAACCTACAACCAACAAATTTTACCCGTACCGCAAATTCTGAAAAATTCTTTCTGTTCATCCACACCGTATAAATTAAAATAAATAAAAGATGAATGTGCTAGTAATTCATTCACGATGAATACGTATCTTTATTCCCAATTTAATAAGAATATGAAAGAGATGAAGTGCCTGATAAATTGTATACTGATCACATTGGTAATCTTAATAGTTCCGGGATGTGAAGACGAGGGCCCGATAAAAGATATAGATCAGACCGCTGCCCTTAAAAATGTTCGTTTTGAATATGACAGTATGTTATACGTACTGCAACTTCCCGAAGGCGCCTTGAATGGTAAAACATTTGCTGAATTAATGAAACTTGATTCTTCAACCTATGCAAACCCGGAAAATTATGGGATTAACGTTTTTCTTACCATGCTGGCAGATAATACAACAGACAATGCACGGGATGCCAAATTTGACGGTATGACTGTTGATATTGTGATGGATACGATCACTTCCGGGCCAATTAGAACTGAAGCTGACCCATTTACCGTTCTCGAAGGGACCAAAATGAAGGTACAGGCCGATGGTAATATTAACCTGTCCACACACAGACAGACGGGCTTATATATTTT
>JBNLCS010000456.1:0-2986 GCA_050303935.1 Bacteroidales bacterium | reverse complement strand
TGCCTCTGTTTGTTAACTTCTCTTAAATTTCGTGCTGTTTTTGTAAAATACTGGTGCCCTGAAATAAATTTAAGCTGGAGTTTATTCCAGTCGTTAAAACTTCCAATCTTATCTTGTTCTTTGAGCTCTTTATACAGGGTGTTTGATACTGGTATCATATCAATGCGCCCCAGATAGTCAAGGTCTGCATCACACATTATTTTTTCAAGAAGTTCTGTAGGGCCGGGGGGCATTTTGGTTGCCATGATTAGCCTGCAAATTTTTTCTATTTGTTCCGTTTTGTAACCGAATTTTGGCAAATATTTTAAAGCCAGTGTACATCCATGTTCTTCATGGTTGTCATAACCAATAATGTGGCCTGAATCATGAAAGAGGGCGGCCATTTTTAAAAGTAAAAGGTCTTCATCAGAAACACCTTCGGCAAAACCGATAAGTTCTGCCTGGGTAACTACATCAACCGTATGTTTTACATTGTGGTAATATAAATTACGTGGAAGTTCCTTCTCGAGCCTGTCTAAAATAATTTCTTGAATATCCGTAAACTGGATTAATCCAAATCTTGTATCGAAAGCATCATTGGGTATCTTACCTTGTTCATCGTTCGATAGTTCCGGTAAAATTCGTTTCACTTTAAAAAATTCAAGGTCACCACGATATTTCACCGGAAGTTTTCCGCTATATTCACTGGAGAAAAATTCTTTAACCAGCTCATTTGTGGCAACAGAAATAAAAATATCGCCTTTTTTTGCAATACTTTCCAACCTGCTGGCAATGTTTACTGTGTCACCTTTTAAGTCGTAGTTTTTTCGTTTTTTGCCAGAAACATCTGCCCCGGCCGGACCTGTATGCACTCCGATTTTCAGTCCCCACGGAATTTGCCATTTTTGTTTAAATATTTGACATTCAATATAGTTTTGCATTTCAACCGCGGCCAAAACAACATCAATCGGGTTTGTCATATTTTTGTCAGGTACCCCCCCTGCAAACATAAAAGTATCGCCTATGGTTTTTATTCGTGTTATATTATACTTTTTGCCTATTTTATCGAACTTGCGGTTGATTTCATCAAGTTCATCCATTAACTGTTCGTTTTTGTTATTTGTGCGTAATTTTTCCCAACCGCTTATCTCTCCAAAAAGCACAGTTACCATTTGTAACTTGATATGTTCTTCTGTTCGGCTTAATATTTTCTTTTCCAGTAGCTCAGGTGATATCTTACTAATCAGTTCCCTAAAACGTTCGTTTTGTTTGTTTAGTTCATCGTTTTCGCGGGTAAGCTTTTCATGATTCTCCAGCAATTCATTTTTCTCTCTCACTAATTTCGAGATCCTTTTAATTAAACTCTGGTTATCGTTGGGCATATTTATTTCATTTTATTGTTAAAATAAATCAAATGATCATATTTTTACAAATACGATTAGAAATAAAATAAGTAAACATTTTAGCATTGAAATTTAAACTCACATCAAAATTTAAGCCAACGGGTGATCAGCCAGAAGCCATCAAACAATTGGTTGAAGGTATAGGAAATAATGATAAATATCAAGTATTGTTGGGTGTTACCGGCTCAGGAAAAACATTTACCGTAGCTAATGTTGTTGAAAAAGTTGAAAAACCTACCCTTGTTTTAAGTCATAATAAAACGCTGGCTGCACAGCTTTATGGAGAGTTTAAACAGTTTTTTCCTGATAACGCGGTTGAATATTTTGTCTCCTACTATGATTATTACCAACCAGAAGCATATCTTCCGGTCACTGATACTTATATAGAAAAAGACTTGTCAATAAATGATGAAATAGAAAAACTTAGGCTAAGTACAACATCCTCTTTGCTTTCAGGAAGGAGAGATGTTATTGTTGTTTCGTCAGTTTCATGTTTGTATGGTATTGGAAACCCGGAGGATTTTTACAGTAATACCATTCAAATTAAAAAAGGGGACTTTTTAAACCGGGACCAGTTTCTACGAAAACTGGTTGATGCCCTCTATTCCAGAAATGAATATGAATTTAAGCATGGTACTTTTAGGGTAAAAGGAGATACTGTGGATGTTTTTGTGGCATATGGAGATATTGGTTACAGGATCATTTTTTGGGGAGATGAGGTAGAATTAATTGAATCATTCGATCCGTTTAATGGCAATGCAATTGAGCAAATGGACCAGCTTTTTATTTATCCGGCCAATATTTTTGTTACTACCCGTGATAGGATGAATAAGGCCATTTCGCAAATACAGGATGACCTGGTTGAACAGGTACAGTATTTTAAAGATCAGGGGAAATTTGCTGAAGCAAAACGTATTGAGGACAGGGTGTCATTTGACCTGGAAATGATTAAAGAACTGGGGCACTGTGCAGGAATTGAAAACTATTCTAGATATTTTGATGGCCGGCCTGCTGGTGTCCGTCCATTCTGTTTGCTTGATTATTTTCCGGATGGTTCCCTTATTGTTATTGATGAAAGCCATGTTACCATACCTCAGATAAGGGCTATGTACGGAGGTGACCATTCCAGGAAAACAACTCTTGTTGAATACGGGTTCAGGTTGCCGGCTGCTATTGATAACCGGCCACTAAAATTTGAGGAATTCGAGAATATAACCGGTCAAATTTTATTTGTTAGCGCTACACCCAGTGATTATGAATTGGAAAAATGTGAAGGCGTTGTGGTTGAACAGTTAATCAGGCCAACAGGATTGCTTGATCCGGAAATTGAAGTGAGCTCTAGCCTGAACCAGGTGGACGATTTGCTTGGCGAGATTAACCTGCGTACCGAAAAAAATGAAAGGGTTTTGGTTACAACCCTTACGAAAAGAATGGCAGAGGAACTTACCAACTATTTATTAAAATACGATGTGAGGTGCCGGTATATCCATTCGGATATTGACACGTTGGAACGCGTTGAAATAATGGATGAACTGCGTTCTGGTAAAATAGATGTCCTTATTGGTGTGAACTTGTTGAGGGAAGGACTTGATTTGCCTGAAGTT
>JBNLCS010000455.1:0-1636 GCA_050303935.1 Bacteroidales bacterium | reverse complement strand
GGTATGCTGATATATTAAATAACAAAAAAATATTACTGATAGGCAATACACCCATAAAAGGAATTAAACGACAAATTATTGAAGAACATATTGAAGGAAAGATTATTGTGCTACAATATCGTTCCAGCAATATTTATGTTTTTAGGTACATAGATGGGGATGGGCTTTTGTACCTGAATAACCGTAAAATTGAACCAAACAGATCTTATATATTTGAAAAGGGGGCATTTATACAAAACCCTAAAATATCCAGTTTATACTATAGTGACATAGTAAAAACATTTTTGAGTGATGAATCATTGCATGATTTTTCGTTATCAGGTGAAAATATTGAATTTTATTTCAGTAATAGTGTTAATGGCATTCAAAAAATGAATTTCACAGCTATATCTGGTCAGATGATCGGTATAATGGGAGGAAGTGGGGTAGGCAAATCAACTTTTTTGAATGTACTGAACGGTAGTTTACCATTGAACAGTGGACGGATTTTAATTAATGGTTTTGATTTGCGTGAAGAAAAAGATAAACTGGAAGGTTTAATTGGGTTTATTCCCCAAGATGACCTGTTGATTGAAGAATTAACCGTTTATCAAAACCTATATTTTAATACCAGGTTATGTTTTCGTGATATAAGTAAGGAAGATCTGGAGATAAAGGTAAATAAAACACTGAAAGACCTTGATTTATATGAGATTAAAAATTTGAAGGTTGGCAGCCCATTAAAAAAGTTTATTAGTGGTGGACAAAGGAAACGATTAAATATTGCATTGGAACTGGTTAGGGAACCGTATATCCTTTTAGTAGATGAGCCTACATCAGGATTATCGTCGCATGATTCGGAAAATGTGATGGATTTATTGAAAAGTCAATCACTTAATGGTAAAATTGTTATTGTAAACATTCACCAGCCATCATCAAATATTTTTAAAAAATTTGACAAATTATTGGTCTTTGATCAGGGGGGCAGGCCTATTTATTTTGGTAACCCAGTTGAAAGTGTGGTTTATTTTAAAAAAATGTCATTTTTGATAAATGCTGACGAAAGCGAATGCCTTACCTGTGGTAATGTAAACCCTGAACAGGTTTTAGAAATTATAGAAGCTAAAACTGTAAATGAAAATGGCAGATATACAGATGATAGGGTTGTTACACCGGATCAGTGGTATTCGTTGTATAAAAAAAATATAGAGACAAACATACGTATTCCTGAAGCAAGATTTGATTTACCCAAAAACAAATTTAAGATACCAAGCAGGTTTGAACAGTTTAAAATAATTTCATTCAGGAATTTATTGACTAAAATAAGTGATAAACAATATTTGCTTATAAATTTTATAGAGGCCCCATTGCTTGCTTTAATCCTTGGGTTTTTTACAAAACATTTTAATACGGCGGATGGTTCGGTACAGTATATTTTTGGAGAAAATGAAAACCTGCCGGCATATTTGTTTATGAGCATAATTGTATATAGTTTTGGCAAACGCTGGGTCATCTTCGATGATGAGCAGAATTCGGTCGTCACTTTCCAGATTGTCGCGATCGTCAAGTTGAACTGGGATATTGGAGGGCGGGGATGAAACGGGTTTGGGTTGTTGTATTTGGGATTGTGCAATGCTTATTTGGATCTTATCTTCTT
>JBNLCS010000454.1:0-2898 GCA_050303935.1 Bacteroidales bacterium | reverse complement strand
ATAAATAAAAATATTATATATATACTATACTTCATGCATATTATGATTTAAAATTATTTCCTGACTATCCCCAATCATTCCATTTAAGCTCATTAGCGTCTCTCCAAATTCCTTTACCTATATTCAAGTTAATAGCTGGTTCAAGTGTTTTGTCTATCCCCAATATTGTTGCCAAAGACACTACACGCATATGTTCTTTCGGCACATCAGGCCCCGCACCTGCAAACATTTCCCATTCATTTTCCTCCCAGCGCATAACTTCTGTGATTTTTTTACCGGCAAGCGCATCCAAATTTGTAACAACAGAAGAGTTTTTAGGGACAGGGTAACCCCATTCATGATCTAACCATTGCCAAATTGGCTCCGAATCGATATTCCACTCATTCTCCATTCGTGGTATATCAAGTGTATAATGCTCAAAATCTGGCACAATTTGTAAAACTTCCGCTTCATTTATTTTATAGTAATCGAAAACACCCAACAACATTAGTTTACTCCACGATGTTTTCACTTTTACAAAACTAAAAGATCCAAAATTACCAATTGTTACTTTTTTATCATTAAGATTCAACCCCTTCTTAAGCTCGTTTATAACTGCATCAAATATTGAAAGCAATTCATTCTTCATAAAATAAATTCCACCTGCAAAAATCAACTCAAACCCAAATTTCTCATATAGTCCAATAGTGTATACATACCTAGGCACTAGACTACTGGTTACCGTTGTTGTATGATAACCTTTCTTATCAATGTTTGATTTAATTAAAGCTAAAAACTCCTTTTTATTCATCTTTGTCACTTATGTATTTCTTTATGGCAGTCTTCACAAAGAGCTGCGCCATTCTCTTTAGTTGTCTGTCCTCCGTCAGCATGCCTCTGTTTATGATGTCCTTGAACTTCATCGACTGTTTTGGATTCACCACACCCTATACATTTACCATCTTGGTCTTCAAGCATTTCTGCTCTTTCCTTTTTTGTATAAGTTCTTTTGGGGTCTCGTTGGTCAGGGGATACAGATCCTTTACCTTTATTGGGTTTGGGCAATTCACCATATTTCGAATCAAGAGCAGCATTAAGTTCTTTTTTAGCTGCCCCTGTTGCTTCACTAACTTCGGTTACAATTATTTTCCCTTCAACAACTTCGTCTCCGATCTTAATTTGATCTACAATAATTTCGCCACCTTCCTGTACAACTTTTTTTAATTTTTTTAGCTTTCTAAAATCGTTAACTTTATCTACAGTTTTCCCAATTACCTTTCCAGCACCCACACCAATTCCAGCCCCAGGTACAGCAGCAGCTAAACTTAACAAAGCCTCTCCATAGTTCCCTCTTACAGTTGATATTCCTGCATTAATTAAATCAGCAACATTTCCAGCACCAGGAATCATACCAACAACATCTAATCCCAATTGAATTCCATCAAGCACATCCTTCCATCCCATTCCATGTCCATCAATTTTACGGATTGGATTATTAGCAGCATAATGATATGGTGACCAAGAATTATAACTTTGGGCAAGAGGGTCTATACTTGTAAACCTTGCCAATGCTGGATCAAAAAATCTTGCCCCGTAATCGTACCAATCCAACCCATTATTTTCAATGAACTCTTTTCCATTGTAAAGATACGGATTATCATGGCTCAATGCAATGGGTAAATGTTGCATACCAAACGGGTAATAATCGTTTACTTGTCTTACCACGGGGCTGCCCCCAGTGGCCTCAAACGCAACCCGGGTATTGCCCAGGTGGTCTTTTATATAGTATTCATATACATAATTGCCCGATGGCTTGGTTACCCGGCCTTCAGAGGTCAATAAATATTTAAAATTCGTGCCACTGTAATATTCATCAAACACCACCAGGCTGCCCAAATAAATATTATCACTGTACCTTCCTATGTATGCATCCCCACGTAACCAGAGCCTTCCCGTGGCATCATACACCATATTGGTAATGGTTGAACTGCCATCTTTTGTTACCTGGTAGGGTAAATTCAAAATATTATAACTGATGTTGGCCCCTTTATTCTCATCCCGCACCAAATTCCCGTTGTCGTCGTAGGTATATTCTGTTGCAAGCGAACTTCCATCTACAAATCCCCCATCCTTAACCGATGGGTCGGCACCATCCGTTACCTTTAGTAACTTGTTTGAATTTCCGGAAGAATAGTAATTATATGTTAAAACATCCATCTTATCAGTGGTGTTTGTCCCATAGCGGTTTAATGTTTGTATGTTCCCGTTTTTATCGTATGTGATACCCGATACCCCGTAAAGGTTCGTGGCTGACCAGGCAGAACCATTGTGGGTTTTTAGCATGGCTGATTCTATGCGGTTTAGGTCATCGTACGTATACACATATCCCCTTTTTTGGGACAGCTCGGAGTTTTTCCATAATATACCAGAGATGTTCCCGTTAAACAACGGTCCTGCACCCGGCAGGTCACTGTTGTTATAACACAGCTCCATGCCAAATAAATCATCCCCCAGGTTGGTGGGGTCATTGATACCCGTGAGCCAGCCCCTGATGTTGTATTTGTAATCAATGGACTGAAGGCCCCCATGCAGGTCCTTGGTCACCAATTGCCCGATGCCGTTGTAACTATGTTTGCTTACCTCTACATCCGTATTGATATTGTCACCGGTTATTTGCTGTGTTTCGCCTCGTAAACGTCCGGCATGGTCATAGTCATAATTATGGGTCACTTCAACTGTGTTCACAGTATGTAAAGCATCGTCATAATAGTTGTTTGCAGTTACTGTTTTCTCTACGTTACCAACAAAGTCGTACTGGTTGGTTACCTCATCAGCATAACCCAAATAGTTGTTGTTAACCGTTTTAATTAACCGGTATTCTTTATCGTAATAGTTCACGGTAAATATCCAGTTTGAATT